>JBEKHQ010000149.1:0-6527 GCA_050012195.1 Bryobacteraceae bacterium
GTGGTCTTTAACGTGGACAAAGACAAGCTGCATGGTTGGGCCGGGAAAACTGCACCGGCGCCGGTGCACCATCGGCCGAGCTCGAGCACCAAGTAGCTTCTTCGATCCGTCACCCCGATTTGTGACATCGTTCTCAGAATTCGCGCGGGAGCTTGCGTTTTTTGTACTCTAGTACTACTTTCTAAATTACTGGTACCCTGTGACGGGCAGTGGATGCGAGACTCTAGCATAATAATGTAGAGATTTGGAGGCCGCGAAATGTTGATCCAACCATCGAGACTTTTATTGATCGGCGCAGTAGTGGGAGCGCTCTGCCTGCCGGCGCACATGCTGGGCCAGGACGCGGCTCAGAGCCAGCCGCAGTGCAAGGATCAGCAGGAATGCGATCTTTACAACGCCATCCTGCAGGACAACAATCCGAAGACCAAACTCGACAAGCTGCAGCAGTGGGACAAGCAGTATCCGGATTCGGCCTTCAAGAAGGTTCGTCGAACGCTTCTCATCACCACTTACGCGGCGGCCGGTCAGCCCAAGGAAGCTGTGAGCGTCGCCAAGCAGAGTCTCGCCGACGATCCCAAGGACTTCAACGCCCTCTACTACACCATGTTTCTAACGCGTCAATTATACGGGACCAACCAGCAGCCTGCCGTATTGGACGATGGCGAGAAAGCCGCCAAGGCCCTTCTGGGGAGCCTCGATACTCCCCCACCCGGCGTCGCCGCCGATAAGTGGGCCACGCTCCGGCCGGATCTCGAGGTGCTGGCTCACGTGACGCTGGGGTTCGTCGGTATGCAAAGAAAAATTTGGGACGGCGCCGAGGCGGAGTTAAAGAAAGCGCTTCAGGTGAAACCGAACAACAGCGAAGTGGACTACATGCTGGGATTCACGCTGGCGAGCAAGAAGGAAAATTCAGCCGCTCTGTTTTATTACGGACGCGCTGCTTCCTACGACGGCGAGGGCGGACTCACCGCCCCGCAGCGTCAGGGCGTCCAGGCCGAAGTCCAAAAGATGTATGTCGCCTATCATGGCAGCGCGGACGGGTTCACCGACTTATTGGCCGCCGCCAAGACGCAACCGAATCCGCCGGACGGTTATCATATTCCCAGCAAGGCGGAGCTCGCTAAAGCATCCGCGCAAGCCGAGGCCGCCGACGCAGAGAAGTTCGCCAAGGAACATCCCGAACTCGCCCTCTGGAAGAATATCAAGACCCAGCTCACGGGCGCCGACGGCGCGAATTATTTTCAGTCCGGCATGAAGGGCGCCAAAATCCCGACGCTCAGAGGCAAGGTAGTCAAGCTCGAACCCGCGATCAGACCCAAGACCCTCATACTCGCGCTGGAAGACGGAACCACGCCGGATGCGACCTTGAAGTTCGAAATGCCGCTTCCCGGAAAAGTGGAAGAGGGGACCGAGCTGACCTTTGAAGGCGTCCCGGATAGCTACACTACCGCGCCTTTCATGGTTGTGTTCACCGTCGAAAAAGAGGACCTCCACGGCTGGACCGGCAAGAACGCTCCGGCTCCCCGCAGGCCTGCGGCTAAGGCCGCGCAGTAAACCTCCGCCGCCCTGACCGCTATTCGTGCCCTGAGACGGCGCGCTCGAGGTCGCTCGAAAAAGCCCGGATCTTTTGTACTTGCGTTTCGTCGGCGGGTTGCTCGAACCCTTTTCCAACAAAGAAAGCTTGATTCCCGCGCCATACCAGCGCCGCAAAGCCTCGGTCAGTCATCAAGCCGGAAGCGCCGATATGGCCGAAATCGTTATCGCCGCGTTGGATAAACGCCACAAACCCGTCGCGCTCCACGATGAAGTGCTTGCCGAGATCCGCGGGAATGACCTGAATGCCGGCCGCGGCCAGCCGTTCGAGCGGCCCTTTCACATCTTGTAGCGGCCGAGATCCTCGTCGTCCAGGCTCTCCAGCCACCGGCGTTGCTCTTCGTTGTTGATCTTGTCGGCGGTAGCGTTGGAAATCTTCGAGCTCTTGAGCACCGATTCGTCGACGTAGATCGGACAATCCAACCGCAGCGCCAGGGCGAGCGCGTCGCTCGGGCGGGAATCCACGCTGATCAGCTCGCCGTCGCGGTCCAGCCAAATAACCGCGTAAAACGTATCTTCCTTCAGCTCGCTCACCACCACTTTACGAATTCCGGTCCCCAGGCCGAACAGCAGCGTTTTGATCAAGTCGTGCGTCATGGGACGAGGAGTGGAAACCTTTTCGATCTCGAGGGCGATCGCGTTGGCCTCGTAGATACCCACCCAGATCGGCAAGATCGTATTGCCGTTGGTATCCTTCAGCACGACGATCGGCATGTTGGTGACGGGATCCATCATCAAACCGCGAATTTTCATTTCAACTTCCATTGGTTCGCCCCCTTGCTGCTTAGACGTGACTGACAGCTTCCCCGGCTAACGAATTGGGACCCGCTCGCGTAACCCGAACGTTCCAGTACTGACCCACCAACGTTGCATCGCCGCCTGGACGCGAGTACTCCGGATGGATAAAGTTGAGAGTGCGATTTTGCGAAGTCCGGCCCACCCACTGCCCCGTGGCCTGATTATAGCCCTCCACGAAGGTCTCCTCAATGACGCCCACCAGCTCGGAATTCCTACGGATCTGGATCGCCCGCTGCCGCTCTTGCAGGATGGCCAAGCGGCGGCTCTTCTCCTCTTCCGGAATCTGATCTTCCAACGCCAGCGCCGGCGTATTCGGTCTGCGGGAATACTTGAAGCCGAACAACGAATCGTATTGTACTTCGTCCAGCAGCGACAGCGTCGCCTCGAAATCGGCTTCCGTCTCGCCGGGAAAGCCCACGATGATGTCCGTGGTGATGGAGATGTCGCGGCGCGCCGTCTTCATCCACTGGATGCGGTTCAAATAATCCCGGCGAGTATAGAGCCGCTGCATCCGCTCCAACACCGCGTCCGATCCCGATTGCACCGGCAAGTGAACGTGATTGCACAGCGCCGGATTCCGATCGATGGCCTGCACGATGTCCTCGACGAAATCGCGCGGATGCGACGTGGTGAAGCGGACCCGCCGGATGCCGTCGATTTCCCCCACGGCGGTAAGCAGGCGCGCGAAGTCCCAGCCGGCGGGCGACGGATCGCGATAGCTGTTAACGTTCTGCCCCAGCAGTTGAATCTCGGTGTACCCCTGAGACCCCAGCCCGCGCGCTTCCTTCAGGACGCTGGCGCTGGTGCGGCTTCGCTCCGGCCCGCGCGTGAAAGGAACCACGCAGTATGCGCAGGATTTGTCGCAGCCTTCGATGATGGTGATGTAGGCCCGGTGCGGATTATCGCGGCGCGTGAACGGCGTATCGAAGGCTTCCTCGGTCTCGAAATTCAGGCCCGTCACGCGGCGCTCGCCCGCTTCCAGTTGCACCAGCATCTGCGGCAGCTTCGCGTAACTCGCCGAACCCGCCACCAGGCTCACGTGCGGCGCGCGGTCGAAGATCCGCTCGCCTTCCTGCTGCGCGACGCACCCCAGAACGCCGAACACTTTGCCCTTGCCCTGTTCTTTCTTGAACTGTTGCAGCCGGTGAAAAACCTTTTGCTCGGCTTTGTCCCGAATGCTGCACGTGTTGTAGAGAATCAGGTCCGCGGCCTGAGGCTCATCCACGCGAGCGTAGCCTTCGGAAACCAGCGTACCCACTACCTTCTCGGAATCGTGCGCGTTCATCTGACACCCGAAGGTCTCGATGTAAAAGGTCTTCATGAATCGCTTCGTTTCCATTGTACTGGGTTGCGTGGACCAAGAATCAAAGACAGAGGGTCGGCAAGTGCACTGTGCGCACGGGCTTACAATTCGAAGAGTCCGAACATGGGCTCATCTCGAGTGCCGGACTAATCTTCGTTCGCCTTCCCGGCACGACGGAGACGGCGTCGACGATGAAATCCGCGTGCCCTTTGAGAGAAGCGACCAGCGAGTAAATGCCCGGCGCCAATCCCGACAACTTGAAGTTGCCGCCGGAATCAGAGGAGCTGGTGTACCGGCGCCCCTCGCCAGAAATGGCAATAGTCACACCGCGGACTGGTTTGAAGTGAGCATCCACGACTGATCCGTCAATCTCGCCGCGTCGGATCGAGAGCGGTGTAAGCGTCATTGTGGGCGGCCCGGATGCTTGACAAGGCGGACGCGGGCTGACTCGGAGCATGATGGGGCGTAGAAATGTAGTTCCACCCGCATCGACTGCCGCATCCACTTTCGATTCGTCGAACCCGATGGCGCCCGCGACGATCACGTAATCGCCGGGCGCCACCGATTCGAATTTGAAAACGCCTCCGGCATCGGTGGCCACCTTGAACAATTCCTTGCCCGATTGGATCAGGCCGACGTGCGCCCCCGGGATCCGCGTCTCGATTTGATCCACCACGCTACCCACCAACGTACCCGGAGATTGGCCAATGAGAGCTCCGCCGCCGAACAGGCTCGCCAAAATTGCTCTGTGCACCCGAGCTTTCATCGGATCGAAACTATCTTACACGAACTCCAGAGCAACTCCATGGTGCGCATCGTGTAGAATAGATGTTTTAGGAGGTGCGTCTTCAGCAGTAGCCGTATCGCAAGAGCTGCCTCAGTTGAGTTCGCGCCTTCTTTTGTCCGAAAATTTTCCAACCGCCTTTTCTCCCTGCTCTTCCCCGATGAGTGCCGCTTGTGCTCGCACCCGCTGGAAGAGGCCTCGCGTGTTCCAGTGTGCCGCGCATGTCTCGCTAAACCGGTGCCGCTAGCGGCCGATTATTTCTGCATCCAGTGCCGGGCGCCGTTCCGCAACCAGTTCCCTCTCGACGAAGAAGGGCGTTGCGCGCTCTGCCGCTTGGGCGTCCGGGGATTCGATGCCGCCTATTCTTTCGGATTTTACGAGGACGAGCTTCGTCAACTGATCCATTTGTTCAAGTACGCCAGAGTGCGGACGTTGTCGAAACCGCTGGGCCGCTTGCTCGCCTTGGCCCTGCCTCGCGATTCGGCTTTCGACGCTATCGTTCCCATGCCTCTGCACTGGCGTAAACGCTGGCAGCGCGGATTCAATCAGGCCGCGCTCCTGGCGCGCGAGATCTCAAAACGCACCCACGTCCCCGTCGCGAAGGCGCTGCGGCGTGTTCGTCACACCGCCGCACAAGCTGGACTCACCAACGCCAAGCGCCGCAAAAATGTCTCCGGCGCCTTCCGCACGAAAAAGGGCGCACCCCTGGAAGGCAAACGCATTCTGCTGGTCGATGACGTGATGACCACCGGCGCCACCGCGGCGGCCTGCGCGCGCGCCCTCAAAATGGCCGGCGCCTCGCAAGTGACCTTGATGACGCTGGCGCGGGCCGACCGTCGTATCGGATTTGACGCTTTGAACCTTGGTTCGCATTCCTCCTGGAGTTCTTCTGAAGATGCCCAGCCTCGATCGATTGCATAAACCTGTCCTGGTCTTGAACGCCAGTTTTGAACCGATCAATATTTGCGCGGCCCGGCGCGCGTTGGTGCTGGTGCTGAAGGGCGTCGCGTCGGCCGAAGAGGAGTCGCACGCGCACGTCCATTCCGCCCGCCACGCCATGCGCGTGCCTTCCGTGATCCGGCTGCTCGAATACCGGCGCATCCCGCATCAGACTCGCGCTCTTTCCCGCAAGAATATTTTGATGCGCGATCGGTATACCTGCCAGTACTGCCATCGGCCGCTGCCATCCGCCGAGCTCACGCTCGACCATGTCGTGCCGCGGTCGCGCGCCGGCGAAACCACTTGGGAGAATCTGGTGGCGTGCTGCCATCCCTGCAATAATCGCAAGGGCAGCCGTACGCCCGAGGAAGCCGGCATGCGGCTGGCTCGCGCGCCGCGCCCGTTCAGCCTGCACACCAGCCGTCACTTGATGCGCCTGCTCGCAAAGAGCGACGACCAGTGGAGGAAGTATCTGTTTTATTAGTTGCGACGCGCAACTATGGAGCGGCCGGGCCGGCGGGCTTATCTTTCGGCCCCGTCGCCTTGATTGGGCTGATGATCACGTGCGCGTTGCGTCCTTCCAGACGCGGCTGCCCTTCCACTTGGCCGTGCGTGGCCAAATCCTCGGCAAATCGCAGCAGCAGCTTTTTTCCAAGATCGACGTGCGCGATTTCGCGTCCCCGGAACTGAACCACGGCCTTCACGCGATTGCCTTCCTTTAGGAACCGGATGGCGTGATTCTTCTTGAACTCATAGTCGTGATCGTCGGTGTTGGGACGGAATTTCAATTCCTTCACCTGGATCACGTGTTGCTTTCGCTTGGCTTCGTGCTGCTTCTTCTTGTTCTCGTACTGCCACTGGCCGTAATCCATCGCCTTGGCGACGGGCGGCTCGGCGGTAGGCGCGATCAGGATCAGATCCAAGCCGAGTTCCTGCGCCTTGCGGACGGCCGCCAGCGTGGGCAGGATCTCAACGGTTCCGTCGGGAAACACCGCGCGCACTTCACGCACGCGAATCGCCTCGTTTACGTTTTCCCGAACCTTCGGCCGGCGCGGGGGATATCTGGAAGGATTCATTGATAAGCGTGAGCGGATCGCTCGAGAGGGAACT
>JBEKHQ010000150.1:0-6507 GCA_050012195.1 Bryobacteraceae bacterium
TGCGCCAATACCGCGGGCCCGTTGTCTCCGGTGGAATGCGAAGCGCCCGCGACGGTTTGGATCCTTCCGGTCGCGGCGCTGATCACGCGCACCACGCCGCCGTTGGCATCGTACACCGCGAGGTCGCCGTTCACCGGATTGACTGCGAGGGATAACGGGCCTAACGTGGCCTGGGTCGCCGGACCTCCGTCACCCGTGGAACCCTCCTGGCCTGTTCCCGCCACCGGAACCACGGTCCCGCCCTGAAGCAGCGCGACGATCAGGTTGTTCTCAAAGCCAAGGTACACACGGTTAGGTCCCGGGGCGAAGCTCAGATCGCCCACCTGACTGTACAAAGTGCTTTCCGTTCCGGATGGCAGCTCGAATTGCACCAGCCCAAACCCGGGGTTCTCGACCAGCAAGGTGTCGCCGGACAGGAACATGCCGGCGATGATTGGGAAGATGTTGTCGATAATCACCCGGGGTGCACCTCCGCCGGCGGGGTATTCGGAAATCCTCCCGTTCCCCTGGGGGTCGCTGTCGGCTAGGTAGATGTTTCCAGCGCCGTCGACAGCGATGGTGGACGGGAGGATTCCTGAAATCACGGTACGGATTTGCCCATTCGGCGTGACTTGTCGAACCGTGCCCGACAACTCGCCCGCAAAGGTGCTCTCGCCAGTGTCCGAGATATAAAGATTCCCGGCCGAGTCGAATCCCAGCCCGGTGATAAAGGTGAACAGCGCCTGAGTGGCAATCCCATTATCCGGCGGGGCGGGCCGGGCCAGTGTGCCCGCAACCAGCGTATCCGTGCCGTCCGCGTTGAGCCGCCACACCTGGATGAAATCGGTGTAATACAGGTTGCCGAGGTCGTTGTAAATTACCTGGAGTCCCAAGCTGCCCCCAAAGTACTGCTTGAGGGCGATCGGATTTTCGATGGACGCCGTCGATCCGGCAGCGGTGCTCACGAAGTAATGGCCCGGCGCAGCATCCAGGGTCCCGACCCCTAGGACGAGAAGCAACAGTACGAGGAATTTTCCGCGAACCGCCTGGTTATAAGCCGAACTTCGAAACCTAATGTCGCGCCTCACGATCTCCCCGTTACGATCCGCCCATTGTAACCTAAGAGCTTTCTCCGCTCGCGACCAGCGCGCCGCCGAGAAAGCCGCTTGCGCCCGTGACAGTAACGTTCATCCTAGTTGCTCCATTTCGCGAATATAGGCGTCCACGTCAGTCTTGCGCCGCATGCCTTCGTAAGACATGTAGCGAATCATGCCGAAGATGGGTCGTTCGCCCCACGGACGGTCGTGCAACCCGAAGCACCATAGGATATTCGTGTAGCCGTTCGGATCGCGGCCGTCGAGCGCGTAGCGATCGTTCATATAGATCATGCTCGCGAGCGCTTCCTCATGCGTGAGCGACCACTCGATGATTTTCTTGCCCCAATACATCCGATAATAGCCGTGAATCTTGCCGCGAACCAGCAGCTCCTTTTGCGCCGCGTTCCACAACGGATCGTGGGTGCGGGCGCCCTCCAACTGATCCCGATCGTAAACGGGCGAGCGCTTGTCGCGGTCGTGCTTGGCGAGCGTCTTCAGAACCCAATCCGGCAGGCATTCGAGCGAATCGGGACGCTCGGTGAAACGCGCGAAATTGAAGGCCAGTTCGCGCCTCACAATCAATTCCTCCAGAAAGTCGTCCGCCATCAGCTTGTGTTCTTGCGCGAACTCTTTCGCCGCCAGCGCGACGCGTAGCGAAGACATGTGGCCGAAATGGAGATACGGGCTGAGTCCCGACGTCGCCTTTTCGGACGGTTCATTATGAAAGCCGGAGTAACGACTGAGTTTCTTGTCGAGGAATAGTTTGAGCCGACGCTCCGCTTCGCTCGCCCCGCCGCGAATCGCGCCCCATGGCTGAACGCTACGATCGATTTCGCAGGAATCAATCAAAGCCGCGATGTTCGATTCGGTCACGGCGGTATGAAGCTCGGGAATCGGAAGATCGAACCTGTGGCGCACTGAAAGACGCGGCAAAGGTTCAAGGCATTGCGACAAGACCTTCTTGATTTTCGGCCGGATGGTGTACGCTGCGTACTCGCGCTTGGTGAAATGGCTCATCGGCACGATGCAACTGGAGTCGACCACAAAGTAAGGAATATCAAGCTTGGCCGGCACGTTTTGGTTGTGACATCGCGCGATGAACGCCGGGTAATCGTCCGTCACCACCGCCGCTGCGTCCGCCGCCAGCCGGTAGAACGCATCATCCCGATCCTCGCGCTTTCGACGCAAATGGAAGACGCACCCGATGCCGAGTTTGCGCAGCCGCCGTTCGGTTTCCGGCACCCCTTCCAACAGAAAGCTGTGCAGACGATCGCTGGCATAGAGGTAGGAACACGTGACTCCTTCGTAATAGAGCAGCGGCAGCGCGCGCTGGTTGGCAAGTTCGACGGCGTACAGCAACGCGTGGTTGAAATCCACCCGGCGATTCATCTGCGCCCAATAGAGAACGTACTTGGCCTCCCCGCGGAACGTCGCCGAATTAAGCCGCCGGACTCGATCCTGCACCTTTACATGATGCTTGTTTCCATCCCGACGCTACAATGAAATTTGTCGGCTATGCGCGCCTGGAACCGTGCCAAATTGCTGTGGGGTTACCTGCGGCACAAATCCGCGCTGAACGGGTTGCCGGTGGAGTACATCGTCGAAACCACCGCGAAGTGCAACCTGTACTGTCCGATGTGTCCCCGCGAAACGCACAAGCAACCCAAAGAGGACATGACCAGCGAGATTTTCGAGCGCCTGGTGACCGAATCCGGATCGAGCGCCGAGCACATGATGCTGATCGGCCTGGGCGAGCCGTTCATGGACCGGGGCATCTTCGATCGAATCGAATATTGCGAGCGCCATAACATTTCGACGCTGCTATCCACGAACGGAACGTTTTTCGACGAGAAAACCTGCGCGCGATTGCTCGCGACTCCGCTGGAGCACATCACGCTGAGCTTCGACGGCGCCACCAAAGAGTCGTACGAGTATTACCGCAAGGGCGCGAGCTTCGAGAAAGTCCGCGACAATTTCATTCGCTTCGCGCGCATGAAGCACGAGCGGCGGGCGAAGGTGCAAGTGGTGGTGCAGATGGTCCGGATGGAGCGCAACGCGGGCGAAGTGGCCGACTTCGTTAAGTTTTGGAGCGCGATTCCGGGCGTCGATCAGGTGCGCATCAAGGAAGATGAGACTAATCTGTTACAGCCCGAGGCGCTGCATGCCGCGCAGGATTGGAAATATCCGTGCCACTATCTATGGCGCGGCCCGGTGTACGTCAAACAGAACGGCGACGTTTATCCCTGCTGCCAGAGTTACATGTTGGATGGCGCTCCGATAGGCAATGTCGGAACCGAGCCCTTGACCGCCATTTGGAACTCGGACGAAATGCAGCGCATGCGCCGCCTGCACGTCGCCGGACGAGCCAGCGAGGTAGACATCTGCTCGCGCTGCTGCACCGTTATTCCGCATCCGGTGCTGGTGGCCGGGAGCCTGCTGCTGCACGGTAGAACGGTCCGCCGATGGTTGCCGCGCATCGAGAGCCTGATCTATCGCGCCAAGCTGCCGCGAAAATTGCTCACTCCGCTGAAGAAAAAGACGACTCAGCCGGAGTTAGTGCAGATCGATTCGATTCGAAAATAGGGCATTCAAGATCCCTGGGCGTGAAGTTCGTCCCAAATCTTTTGGTAGATCTCGCGCACCTTCGGATCGACGCCGAATTCGCGCAATAGTTGATTGGCCTCGATTAGTTTGGCGACATCGGCGTAATCCTGTATCCGTCGAATACCACGACCCAGGTACGTAGAGAGCTTGGAAGATATGAGACTTTCCAGCGTGAGGAGTTGCGGTGCGTCGGATACGTGTGTCGGCATCGGTAGCGTGAGTGGGCCGGGGTCCACCTGGTTGCCGCCGGGCAGAAGATCAATTTCTACTTTCGTCTCTCTGTCGGTCACGGTGATTTTGGAGCCGGGGTTCCGTCGGAAGCCATTCATGCACAATTTCTCACGGGCGATTTCAACATCCGGCACGATGATGTCCACGTCCACCGTGAACCGCGGATAGCCGAGTTCCTGGACGGCGAATCCTCCACAAACGTAGTGAGGGATTTGAAATAGCGCCAACACCTTCACCGCCTTGAGGAGCGTCTTTTCGATATTAGAGCCGCTGGATTCTCTCAAGAACTCCGCCTGCTCGTGAAATTGGACGGATGCCTTCAACGAACCTACCAGCTTTCGGCCAGCTTCACGAACGTGCGGACCCCCACGCCCGTCGCGCCCTTGGCCATATAAGGTTTCGCATCATCGAGCCACGCCGTGCCCGCGATATCCAAATGAACCCAGGGCGTGTCGCCCGCGAAGTCGCCGATGAACATGGCGGCCGTGATCGATCCTCCCGGCCGGCCGCCGATATTGTGCAAGTCCGCGAACGAGCTCTTCAGCGCTTCCTTGTACTCGTCGTCGAGCGGTAGCTGCCACATCTTTTCGCCCTCGGACTTCGCCGCGCCGAGCAACTTGTCGAGGAACGGCTGATTGTTGGTGAACGCCCCGATGTTCACGGCGCCGAGGGCCACCACGACCGCGCCAGTCAACGTCGCGGCATCCACCAAGTGCGTGCAGCCGAGACGCTGCGCGTATGTGAGCGTGTCGATGAGGATCAGGCGGCCCTCGGCGTCGGTGTTGAGCACCTCCACCGTTTTGCCCGAAAGCGTGGTGACGATGTCGCCCGGCCGCTGAGCGCGGCTACCTGGCATGTTCTCCACCGCCGGAACGAAGCCGGTGACCGGGATCGACGGCTTCAACTGCGCGATGGCCTGCATGGCGCCCAACACAGCCGCGCCACCCGCCATGTCGTAACGCATTTTCTCCATGCCGTCGGAGGGCTTGATGGAGATGCCGCCTGTATCGAACGTCACACCCTTGCCGACCAGTCCCAAATGGTCCTTGGACGTCGGCGCGCCCGCGGGCTTGTATCGAACCACGATCAGCGCCGGAGGTTGCGCGCTGCCCTGCGCCACGCCGAGCAAGGCGCCCATGCCGAGTTCGCGCATGCGGTTCTCGTCGAGAATCTCGCACTCCAGGCCTTGCTGGGCGGCCATCTCGCGGGCGCTCTCGGCCAGGCGTAGCGGCGTGAGGATGTTGGGGGGTTCGTTGGCGAGCGCGCGCGTGAAATTTTGAGCTTCGGCCAGGATGCGCGCCCGCTCCAGCGCGGCTTCGCTGATCCCCAGCACGGCGAACGAATCCACCGCCTTCTCGTTCTTCTTGGGATCCGTCTTGTAGCGGTCGGCTTCGGTGTCGGCGAGCAGCGCGCCTTCGACAGCAGCGGCGCCGAAATCAGCGGAGTTGAACGGCTCGATCAGCGCCAGCACGATGCTCCGGACACCCTTCGATTTGAGCGATCGCACCACTGCGCCCGAGAGCTTGCGCAATTCGGCCGCGTTGAATCGATCCTGTTTCCCGCCGCCCGCCAGCACCAGCCGCTTCGCTTTCAATCCCAGAGGGCGATGCAGAACGGCGATTTCGAGCGACTTGCCGCTGAACTCGCGGCTGTCATATAGCTCCTTCACCAGATCGCCGGCCGGGATTCCGCCCGGCGGCGCGCCCTCGAATCCCACCACAATCAGCGCATCTGCTTCGATATCCGGAATCGGTCGGGTCTCAATGTTTACATTCATGTGAAACTGACTAGCATAGCAGTCTCGCCCAACAGCGGCGTGACAACTCCGATCATTTCGACCCAAGTGAGGCGCCGGGATCCCTGCCCACAAGGCTCGTCGGCGCTCGTCAAGGTACTCAGTCCGTTGGCGGTACGGATCATCGATACACCCGAATTCCAGGGGCTCGCGGGTTTGCGGCAGGTGGGTTTCTCAGATCTGGTGTACGAGGGGAGCCCATCACATTCGTTAAGCATGAAGGGCTCGCCGGCCCGCGTTTTGTACCTGATGCTTTTCGATCCGAACAGCAAGCTCGCGGCAGTATTCCACAGGGCCGAGACTCGCTGGATTGGGGACGTCCCCAACGATAATCTTCGGCGGTTGATCGACGTCATTTTGAACTGGAAAGAGAAGATCGAACCGCCGGAAGGTCTCGAAAAACTTCTTGATAAGGAGATCGAGAAGGCAAAGCGCGCCCTGCGGATGAAACGCCCGGGCAGGCGTTGGAGCGCCTTGAACTGCTCCGGGCATGCTGAGTTCCTTCGGGAACGACTTTTCATCCCCTTCATGCGCGACGTCATCGGCAACACTATCTGCTCTAACACTGATCTTCCGTCATCAACTCGGACAGCATTTCGGCGTCGCGTTGGTTGATGCGGTGGATAAAATTACGAACGGTTTCCGCGGGACTCATCTACCGGTTCCTCCCGGATTGTAGCGCGTGGCCGTTACGGGTCGGTCAGCAGACCCACCGGCCCTAAGCCGGCGATGTCTTTATCGGAGATATGACATTGTGCCAGCAGCGGGGGAAGAATCAAATCGACCAAGTTCGGCCTGGTC
>JBEKHQ010000151.1:0-7425 GCA_050012195.1 Bryobacteraceae bacterium
ACAAGCCGAGCAAACGATCGGAGCGCGATGCCAGCATGCCGCCGAGCATGCCAATCCACAACGTGAGTTGCTGGACCACCACGGCGGATCCGGGAATCCCGTTCCAGCGGAACTCTCGCGCCACCATTTCGATGACGGGCAGAAGCGTCATCAGGGATAGCGCCACAACTGAAAATGAATCTTCTACTAACTTGAGCGGGGTGCTGGGTCCGATAGTCTCGGGCGCGGGCGCCGCAACGCTCACGGAGCTCCTGCCGCGTCGGCCGGATGAGCCTTGCGGTACTCGTCTCGAAGATGCCTTACTTCGTCGAACAAATCGGCCGGGAGCGCCGTTCCGCGCAATTTCGGCCAGATGCTCTCGGCGAGAGTCCGCCATTCGGCCACGGCCTTGGGATCCGCATGCTCCACGTTGAGCCCGAATTGCTGCATGATCGGGATGGAGCCGGATTCGGCCTTTCGAATCTCCTCGCGCAGAGCCACGCCGGCGGTGCGCGCGGAGGCCATCATTTGTTTCTGAATCGGCGCGGGAATCTTTTCCCAAACTTCCTTGTCGATCACGGTAGCGCCCACCAGTTGCGCGAACTTAATATCCAGCATGTTCTTGGCGCCGCCGAACCATTGGTTGCTGAGCGCGAACAGCGGCGGAGATTGGAAAGCGTCGATCAAGCCGGTCTGCAACCCCGTGAGAATGTCGGTGGCCGCCAACGCTACCGGGTGAAAGCCGTTGACTTTGTACAGCTCGAAGGTGCTGTTGTCGCCTTGCAGCACGCACAGTTTCATTCTCCGAAGCTCGTCGGGATGCGTGGCGGGCTGCTTGGTGAAGAAGTGGACCCATCCGGCATCGCCCCAGTTGAGAACGATAAAACCGTGCTGCGCCAAGCCCTTCTCCAGACGGTCCGAGATGTGGTCGCGCACGTAATCCAGCTCTTCGTAGGAAGAGAGCATCATGGGCACTTCGAGCGCGGTCACCGAGGCATCGATGCCGCTCAACCCCGCGCCTGAAAGCGCGACGGACTGGAGCTTCTTGATGCGAATCTTTTGAACCATCTCCGGTTCGTCGCCTTGTTCGCCGCCCGGATAGAGTCGCAACTCGATTTTGCCGCCCGAGGCCTTCTTCCACTCCTCGCCCATATTGAGCAGGATCTCGTGCCAGGGGGAGCCTTTGGGCACTAACGTACCCATGCGGATGATGGTCTGGGCCGGCAGCGCCGTTGCCAAGAGCACAAGTGCAGTCAGGACGCGAGCCATGACCAGCATGGTACCGCAAAGCCTGTGATTGGATGTGGATGGAACGGGCCGTTCCACTTTAACGCTGGGGCTGTGCCGCCAGATCATGCTCAAAGCTCACCGGCGGATTGTAAAAGAGGAATCGTCCGCAGCTCTCGCAAAACATCAGTTCGTCGCCGTTGCGCAGTTCTTGGAAGAACTGGGGCCGCAAAAGGATTTGGCAAGCCGAGCATCGTCCGCCGGTTGCTTCGGCCACTACGATCCCGCGCCACTTCTTGCGAATGCGCTGGTAGTCGGCGTAGAGCTGAGGCTTCAGCGTGGCCACCAATTCCTTGCGCTCGGCCTGCAATTGATCCAGCTGCTTCTGATCGACCGCCGTGCGCTCGAGGGCCTTGGCCTTCTCCGCATCCACCTGCTCTTTCTCTTTTCGCAGGGCCGCCTCGGCGGTTTTCGCGTTGGCGTCAAGAGGCTCGGCTTCGGCCATCAACTCCAGGATTCGATCTTCCGCCTGCCGAATGCCGGTCTCGCAAAAAGAGATCTCATGCTGGAAGGCGCGATACTGCTCGTTGGTTTTGGCGCCGAGCATTTGATCTCTCAGTTTCGAGATCTTCTGGTTCTCAACTTTGGCTTCGTCCTCGAGGCGCTTCCGCTCCTTCTGATTAGCGGTCAGAGCGGCCCGATCGGCCTCCAGCTTGCGAAGGTGAGAATCGAGCGCCTTCTCGATTTGCGCCACGTGCTTGGGAAGAGTTGCCACTTCCCGCTCCAGCTCGGCAATCCGCAGGTCCAAGGATTGCAGGCGGGTGACTTCTTCCATCTTTCCAGTCATCCATAGGAGATTCTAACATGGTCCGCAAGAATTTGATTTGCGGCCAGGTAACGCACAACCCATCGGAGCACATCATAAGTACAGATGCATCGAACGCGGAGCGTTATATTGGCGGCCGTGGTTGCGCTAACCCGGGCTGCGCTAATTGGCGATGACACTCTGCCGCCGGTAGAAATCAAGGCCGGCCAATCGATCATCCATGTAACTTTCGCGCGAGGGAAATTCGATCTGCCGGAAAGCGCGATCGAAGCCTGGATTTCCAATGCGGGCAACGCGGTGGTGGCCTATTTCGGCCGGTTCCCCGCCGCGCAGGCCCGCATTCTGGTCCGCCCGGTGGAAGGCCGGAGCGGAGTTTTTAGCGGCACAACATACGGGTCCGGTTTTGGCGCTCCCGGGCCCTTCACTCGAATCTCCGTCGGTCAGCTCACAAGCCAAAAGGAACTGGACCGCGACTGGATGATGACCCACGAATTGGTTCACATGGCATTCCCGGACGTCGCGGGCGACCGCCGCGAACACCATTGGATAGAGGAAGGCATGGCGACGTACATTGAGCCGATCGCGCGCGCTCAAATCGGAGCGATCACCGCAGATCAGGTTTGGAGCGACCTGGTGCGATACCTTCCGCAAGGGCTGCCACAAGAAGGCGACCAGGGTCTGGACCACACCCACACCTGGGGCCGTACTTATTGGGGTGGCGCACTATTTTGGTTCGTGGCGGACGTCCAGATCCGGGAGAGCACAAAGAATCGCAAAGGGCTTCAGGACGCCATGCGCGGTATTCTCAACGCCGGGGGCAACATAGAGCATGAGTGGACCATCGAGCAGGTGCTCAAAGCCGGCGACCAGGCGACTGGGTCGACGGTTCTCATGGATCTCTACGATCGGATGAAGGCGACGCCCGTCCACACCGATTTGGCGGATTTGTGGCGGCGGCTCGGAGTTGAAATAATTGATGGCAAAGTGCGCTATAGCGACCGAGCGCCGTTGGCCGACGTCCGAAAAGCCATCACCGCCCGCGGGGAACCTTAGCCTTAGCCTGGGGCTCCGAGCCCGTTACGGAAGGAAACGGTAGCCCACGCCATGCACCGTTAAGAAGTGCCTGGGCCGACCCGCGTCGTGTTCCAGCTTTTGCCGCAGGCGCACGACATGTGCGTCCACCGTCCGAGTGTGCGGCAGCCAGTCGTAGCCCCACACCGTGTTCAGAATCGCTTCGCGCGTCAAAACGCGGTCGGGGTTTTGGAGAAAGTGCGTGAGCAGATTGTATTCGGCGCGGGTAAGCTTCAGCTCCGTTCCGGCCTTCTTGACGATGCGACGGGTAAGATCGACCTGAACGTCTGAAAATTCCACGGTCTTGTGGTCCGGAGGAGAAGCGCGCCGGAGCAGCGCCCGGATTCGTGCCAGCAGCTCGCGAGTCCCAAACGGCTTGACCACGTAATCGTCCGCTCCGCTTTCGAGCAACTCCACTTTGTCCATCTCGCCGCCCAGGGCGCTTACAACAATCAGCGGAGTCTTCATTCCAGTCGCGCGAAGTTGCTTGCAGACCTCGGCGCCGCTTAAGCCCGGCATCCGCAAATCCACCAGGATCAGGCCCGGCTTTATGGTCAAGGCCTGGAGGAAACCGGCCTGGCCGTCGCCGGCCAATACGGCGTGGAAACCCTCCCGTTCCAGCATCATCCCGATCGTGTCTCGCACGTTGCGATCATCGTCGATCACCAGAACGGTTTCCATGGGAGGCTACCAAAAGTCTAGCCGAGTTCAGCGGTTTAGCCAGCCGCATTCGTGGACGGCGCGCGCTTTTTACAAGATCTTTACAGCGTTTTCAATAAACCGTCCCGCAATGCTACTATTCGAGCATCGCGCGCAGGCGTACGCGCCAAATTCCCTCGGCCCGTCCCGCCGAACGACACCCACATTTTCATGGCTTGGCCGGTTCTACTCATGGCTCGCGAACTCGACCTGGGGGGCAGCGAGCGCCAGATGACGGTGATCGCGAAAGCGCTCGATCGCTCCCGGTTCGAACCTTTCGTCGGCTGCTTTCGGCCGGCGGGATTACGGGGCTCGGAGCTTGCGGCCGAGGGAATTCCGATAGTTCACTTTCCAGTCCATTCATTTGCTTCGCCGGCGGCCGCCTCCGGCGCAATCGATCTCATCCGGTTCGTCCGCAAGCGCAAGATCCGGTTGCTGCACACCTTCGATTATCCGCTTACGGTTTTCGCGGTTCCGATTGGACGGTTATTCACGCAAGCGGCGGTGGTTTCGAGCCAACGGTCGCATCGCGATTTGATCCCCGGCAATTATCGCAGGCTGGTCTCGGCCACCGATCGGCTGGCGCACGCGATCGTGGTGAATTGCGAGTTCGTCAGGCGGCACCTGGAGCGCGACGAACACGTTCCGAGCGAGCGAATCCGGCTGTGCTTGAACGGGATTGATCTGGACGAGTTCCGCGCCGGCGCTGGTTCGCGGCCGCCCTCCCTGCCTGGCGGGTCGCTGGTCATCGGCGCGGTGTGCGCGTTGCGTCCGGAAAAAGGGTTAGAGACGCTGGTCGAAGCTTTCGCCCGCCTTCTACAGGCGCGCGCGGGAGTGACATTGGCGATCGTAGGCAGCGGGCCAATGTCGGCTTCGCTCCAGGCACAGGCCGGCGCGCTGGGCGTACTAGATGATTGCGTGTTCGCCCCCGCCACGGCACAAGTCACGACTTGGCTGCGAGCCATCGACATCTTCGTTTTACCCTCGCGGTCCGAAGCGCTTTCCAATTCACTCATGGAAGCCATGGCTTGCGGCTGTTGCGCGGTGGCATCGAATGTCGGTGGCAACCCCGAGCTGGTCCGCAATGGAGAAACGGGTCTGCTGTTCGAAGCCGGCGACGTCGCCGGTTTGTTTGCGGCTCTAAGGATGGCGGCCGACAACGAGCCGCTGCGCCGCCGGTTGGGAGAGGCGGGCATGCGCCAGATCCACGAACATTTTTCGGCGCGCTCGGCGGGGCAACGAATGGGCGAGATTTATTCGGAATTGATCGACCGGGTTTCGCGAGCTTCCCCGCGTTGACTACCCTTCGCGAGGAGCTCCACTTCGCCGGCCGTCAGCTCCCGATACTTACCGATGGGAAGGTTGCCGATGCGCAGGCCGCCGATTTCAGTGCGTACCAGCTTCCGCACGCTGCTTCCAATGGCTTCGATCATACGTCGCACTTGGCGATTGCGCCCCTCCCGGATGGTAATCTCCAGGAACGTCGACCGGGCGGAATCACGCATCCGTTGCACCTCGGCGGGTTGTGTGGGGCCGTCGTCCAACAGAATCCCTTTGCGCAATCGGTCGAGCTGTTCGTCGCTAAGCAAGGTCGATGCTTTTACCAGATAGCTCTTCGCCACCTTGTATTCGGGATTCGACACTCGCTCGGCGAACGCGGTGTCGTTGGTGAGCAAGAGCAGGCCGCTTGAATCTTGATCCAGCCGGCCCACCGGAACCACCCATTGGCCGACATCCTGAAGAAGATCATAGACCGTGGGACGTCCGCCGGGATCTTTGCGAGTGGTGATGTAACCCTTCGGCTTGTATAGCAACAGGTAGATTTTCCTCGGAGCGCGGATCGGCTTATCGTCCAACGTCACCCGATCGCGCTCGAGGTCGACCCATCGGTCCGGTGTTTGGACGAGGGTCCCATTGACTTTCACGCGGCCGGCGCCGATCCATTTGCGCGCGGCCGCTCGGGATCCGAGGCCGGCCTTCGACAAGACACGTTCGAGAGTTTTGAGAGGCCGCTCGCCGGGCGGTTTCACTGCTGATTAGCCTAACAGGCTATTCGACGGTCAGTGAGCCGGTGAACCTCGCCAAGCACCGCGTGGGCCTGGAACGGTTTGCGAAAGACGGCCTGAGCGCCGAGCTTCTTGGCCAATTCCAGATAGGCTCCTCCGTACGCCCCCGAAATCGCGATCACGGGGATGTCGGGCCACTGGTGGCGGATCGCGTGGATGGTCTCCAAGCCCTCCTGTTCCGGCATGATTAGGTCGGTGATCACCAAATCGAGCGCGGATTCACGACACCGCGCCTGTGCCTCTCTTCCATTGGAAGCTTGCACGACCGTGTATCCATCCGCTTCCAGCAGCGTGGCCAGGAAGGAACGGATTTGAGCGTCGTCGTCCACGATAAGCAATTTCGCCGGACCCTTGCCTTTGGATAGAACCGCGCCGGCTTTCCACAACAGCTCTTCCGGACGGAAGGGCTTGGGGAGGAAATTCCAGCCTGGGTCCAGAAGCCCTTTTTGGTTGATTGCGTTCTCCGTATAGCCCGACATGTACAGGATCTTGACGGCCGGATGCGCCGCGGAAAGCTGGGTGGCAAGTTCCTGGCCGTTCATGCCCGTCATAATCACGTCGGTGAGCAATAAGTCGACCGATGCCAGGGCGTCTCCCAGCGCGAGGGCTTCCTCTCCACTGGCGGCTTCCCACGTTGATTTCGCTATACACCGAGATTGCCCCGCCGCTCTGGTTCACAATACCGAGCACCGTGGATAACCCGAGACCGGTGCCAATGCCGGGATCTTTCGTGGTGAAAAACGGCTCGAAAATTCTCGCTTTCGTTTCCTCGTCCATGCCGCACCCGGTATCGCTGACCTCGAGCACCACGTAAGGGCCGGGCGGAAGCGAGTGCAAGCAGGCGCTGCCCGAATCCAAGTTTTGCCGGCGGGTCACAATAAGGAGCTCGCCTCCGTTTGCCATCGCGTCTCGGGCGTTGATGCAGAGGTTCATCAGCACCTGTTCAATCTGGCCTGGATCGGCCTTGATATTTCCTACCGCGGGATCGAGCGTGACTGACAGCCGGACATTTTCCCCGATAAGCCTGCGCAGCATCGGCTCGGCGTCGCGCGTGAGGTGATTCAGCGAGAGGACACGCGGCCGCTGCACCTGTTTGCGGCTGAACGCGAGCAGCTTCTGGGTCAATTCCGCGGCTCGTTCTCCCGCTTTTCGGATCTCGAGGATGTTCTTGCCTAACGGATCGTCCTTGGAAACCTTGCTCTCCATCACGCCGCTGTATCCCAGAATCACGGTGAGCAAATTGTTGAAATCGTGCGCGATGCCCCCGGCCAGACGCCCCACTGCTTCCATCTTTTGGGATTGGCGCAACAGCTCCTCCAATCGCTTGCGTTCGGTGATGTCGCTGAACATGCAGAGTTCCCCGGCGAAGTTTCCGTTTTCATCCACTCGAGGGCTGGCTGAGACGTTGGCCCAAAGCGGCTTTTCATCCTTGCGGCGCAAGCGTATCTCATACGATTCGTTACAGCCTTGCTTCCTGCGTTCAAATCCACGCCGAGCGTCTTCCGCATCGTCGGAGAAATGAATTTGAGGGCACCCGAATCGGGCGTCCGAATGGCC
>JBEKHQ010000152.1:0-6494 GCA_050012195.1 Bryobacteraceae bacterium
ACGGCGCAAGCCGGCACTTCCACAGTTGGTGTTTCGTTCGCGAGGGATTCCGCCGAACCGGAAGACATACCGCAGCCCAAGGAGACCGGCTTTGGTTCAGCCATTAACGAGCTTTATCTGGGCAATCCCGCGGTTGAAAATGTTGCAATCGGCGGCCCTAATCGAGTGGACGGCCCGGGAGACACACCCAGCCGTCGCAGGATTTTCTTCTGCCGGCCAAATGCTCCTGCCGACGAGCTGCCCTGCGCAAAAGAAATCGTCACCAAGCTGGCCCGAGCCGCGTACCGCCGACCGGTAAAGGATTCCGAGGTGGCGACGCTGCTCAGCTTCTACCAGAGCGGCCGGAGCGGGGGCAGGTTCGATTCTGGCATTCAGTTGGCCGTTGAACGAACTCTGGCGGACCCCAACTTCCTATTTCGGATTGAGCGAGATCCTGTCAATGCTGCTCCCGGCACCGTTTACGAATTGAGCGATCTGGAACTCGCCTCACGTCTGTCTTTTTTCCTATGGAGCACCGTTCCGGACGATCAGCTGCTCGATGTGGCTGCTGCAGGCAAGCTGAAAGATCCATTGATTCTGGAGCAGCAAGTCCGGCGGATGTTGAATAGCAGCCGCGCGAATTCGCTGGCGACGAATTTCGCCACCGCCTGGTTAGACCTGCCCAGGATTCGCACCGTGCTTCCCGATCCCGACCAGTTTTCGGACTTCGACGACAACCTGCGCGAGGCGTTCCTGAAGGAGACGGAGCTGTTCGTCGAAAGCCAGTTGCACGCCGATCTTCCGATCACGGATCTCTTGGATGCGAATTACACGTTCGTCAACGAGCGCCTGGCAGGGCACTACGGAATACCGAACATCTACGGTAGCCACTTCCGGCGCGTTACCCTGAGCAACGCGCAGCGTGGAGGTCTGCTCGGTGAAGGCAGCATCCTGATGGCGACGTCGTATCCCAATCGAACATCGCCGGTAATCCGCGGTAAGTGGCTGCTGGACAATCTGCTGGGTATGCCGCCGCCCCCGCCGCCGCCCGATGTGCCCCCGCTGAAAGCGAGTGGCGCGAACGGAAGACCGGAGTCGGTTCGGGAGCGGATGGAAGCGCACCGCCAGAGTCCCGCTTGCGCGGTTTGTCATGTCCGCATGGATCCACTGGGATTCGCGCTCGAGAATTTCGACGCGATCGGCAAATGGCGAACCGCCAGCGACGGCCTCCCCATCGACGCGTCCGCCTCCCTGCCCGATGGCGCCAAATTTGACGGCGTCGCGGGTCTACGCAAAGTCCTGCTGAGTCATCGCGAACAGTTCGTCAGCACGTTCATCACGAAACAGCTGACCTATGCCCTCGGCCGCGAAGTCAAGTACTACGATCTTCCGGCCATTCGTAAAATCGTACGAGAAGCCGCGCCGGACGGCTATCGCTGGTCATCCGTGGTTCTTGGGATCGTGAGGAGTTCTCCGTTTCAGAAGAGTATTGTTAAAGAGACGGGCACTCAGACCAGGGCCGTGCAGACGGCCAAAGTCACGGGTTCAGGAACGAGATGATTATCACGAAGAAGGCCCTTGGCCGCCGCGCCATTCTGCGCGGACTGGGCGCTACGCTTGCTTTGCCGCTACTGGACAGCATGGTTCCGGCGCTCACAGCCGCTGCCAAAAGCGCAGCCGCGCCCGTGAAGCGCTTCGGAGTCGTCTATACGCCCAACGGCATCATGATGGAGAAGTGGACGCCCGCCATCGAAGGCGCCGGCTTCGAATTTTCGCCCACCTTGAAAGCTCTCGATCCATTCCGCGACCGCCTGCTGGTTTTGAGCGGGCTGAACAGCACTCCGCCGATCATGCCTGGAAACGAGCCAACGGGAGTGCACGCGCGCGCCAGCACGCGGTTCCTTTCCGATATTCAACCCAAGCCAACGGAGGGTTCCGATCTGCATGCGGGCATCTCCATCGACCAGATTGCGGCCAATCAATTCGGCCGATATACCCAACTCGCGTCGTTGGAGCTGGGTTTGGAATCCGCCGATTCGGGAGGCGCGGGCGACCCTGGTTTCAGCAAAGTCTACGATGCCACTATCGCCTGGCGCGGGGAAACAACGCCGTTGCCCATGGAGCATAATCCCCGCGCGGTTTTCGAGCGGCTCTTCGGCGACAGCGGCAACACGAATCCCGCTGCGCGGTTGGCCCGGCTGCAACAGGAACGAAGTATTCTTGACTCCGTCATGGAATCCGCCGCCGGCCTGGAGCGCGGACTGGGGCCGGGAGATCGCGCCAAGCTCGGCGAATACCTGGAAGCCGTCCGCGACATTGAGCGGCGCATTCAGAAGGCGGAAGAGCAAAACGGAAGGGAGCTACCCACTATCGCGCATCCAGCGGGCGTTCCGGCCACCTTCTCGGAACATGTCAAACTGATGTACGATCTGTTCGTGCTCGCGTACCAGGCCGATCTGACGCGGGTGGTGACGTTCATGACCGGCCACGAATTCAGCGGCCAGACCTACCCAGAGGCCGGTGTTCCGGACGCCCATCATGCGATTTCACACCACCAGGGGAATCCCGTCAGCCTTGCGAAGCTGGCCAAGATCGACGCCTTCAAGATGTCGCTGTTCGCTTACTTCGTTGAGAGGCTGCGTTCGACTCCGGACGGCGACGGTTCCCTCCTGGATCATTCCATGATCATTTACGGAGCCGGAATGAGCGACGGAAATGCGCATGACCCGAAGAATCTGCCGGTTCTGCTGCTGGGCGGAGGGTGCGGAGCGTTGAAGAGCGGCCGGCACATTCGTTATCCGAAGGATACTCCGCTGGCGAACCTGCACGTGACTTTGCTCGACAAGCTGGGCGTGCATATCGATAAGATCGGCGACAGCAGGGGAGGTTTGAGCGGTCTGTCCGCTTGAATTGATGCGCGCTAAATTGAAAGGCTTCGGGGCCGCCAGCCTGTTGTCGATCGCTTGCGTCGCGTCAACTCCCGATCCGCGGCTCGCCGAAGCGGCCAAACAGCAAAACAGAGAAGCCGTCCGCGCGCTGCTGGCCGAGCATGTGGACGTGAATGCGCCCTTGGAAGACGGCGCCACCGCGCTCCAGTGGGCCGCGCATTGGGATGATCTCGATACGGCTGATCTGCTCATCCGTGTCGGCGCGAGCGTAGATGCCGCCAACGAACTTGGCGTCACACCGCTATCGCTGGCCTGCGCGAACGGAAACGCGGCAATGGTGGGAAAACTGGTGGCCGCCGGCGCCAATGTGAATCTAGCGCTACCCACCGGCGAGACGCCGCTCATGACGTGCGCGCGCTCCGGAAGCGCAGAGAGCGTCGAAGCGTTGTTGGAACACGCGGCGAACGTCAACGCGAAAGAGAACCTCGCCGATCAGACCGCCCTGATGTGGGCTGTTTCCGAGCGGCATCCCGAGGTAACGCGCGTACTCATCGCTCATGGAGCGGATGTTCGCGCGCAGTCCCGCGTGTTCGGTGAGGTCATGGTGCGTGACGACACCGGCGCGCGGCTGGTCTGCCCGCCACCCGCGGGCGTAAGCGCGGCTTGCTCAATCGCAGACGTAATCCAAAAGGGGGGCAGCACGCCGTTGCTCTTTGCCGCTCGCTCAGGCGATCTTGAATCGGCGAAGCTCTTGGTTGCGGCTGGAGCGAACGTCAATGACGCGGCTCCAGACGGAAATAGCGTCTTGGCGGTGGCCGCTTATAGCGGCAATGAAAAATTGGCGGAATTCCTCCTGGACAAGGACGCCAGCCCGAACGCCGGCGCGGGCGGGTATACGGCGATGCATGCCGCCGTCCTGGGCGGCGTGTTGGAAGTGGTGAAAGCGCTCCTGGCCCATGGTGCGAATCCCAACGCGAGGGTCACCAAAGGCACGCCCGTCAGACGATCGGCTCAGGACCATGTCTTGCCCGAGTCCTTTGTCGGCGCGACTCCATTCTTCCTGGCTGCCAGGTTTGTGGAACCGGATATTATGCGCGCTCTCGCCGCCGCGAACGTCGATCCAGCGTTGCCCATAAAGGACGGCACCACGCCTCTGATGGCGGCCGCGGGAATCGGCCGGAAAGCCGGGGAAACCCGCCGAAACACAGCTTTTGCGATGGTTCCGCCTCCGGACGACGACCGCGCTTTGGAGGCGGCGAAGATTGCGATCAACCTGGGCGCGGACGTGAACGCCGTGAATCAAGCCGGCGACACAGCCCTGCACGGCGCAGCGTCGGAGGGCTACCGGGATATCGTTCAGTTGCTGGTCGACAAAGGCGCCAAACTGGACGCTAGAAATAATCGGGGTCAAACGCCGCTGGCAATGACGAGCGCGGATTTTCTAAGTGCGGGCGGCGCCTACGGCGTTCGAGACCATAAAGCGGCGCGAGCCTTGTTGATCCGCCTGGGAGCCACCGAAGATCCCCCGGGCGCTCCCTCAGCGCGTTCGGCGCCCGCGCAATAGGCGGCCAATCACCTGGTATCCCCCGCCACCGCCAGATTCTGCCGCCGACTGAGGGTGGTCAGCTTATTGAGTCCATCGATGTAGGCGCGCGCGCTGGCCTCGATTACGTCGGTGGATGCGCCGCGGCCGATCACCTTCGAGTCTCCCTGTTCCAGGTGCACCGTAGCCTCTCCAAGTGCTTCCGTGCCGCTGGTCACCGACCGAATCTCATAGCTCGTAAGCAGTGCAACGCTATCTGTTTTTGAACCCCAAACCGCCGCGCAAATCGCCTTGTACACAGCATCCACCGGGCCGTCGCCGATGGATGCGGCCATGCGCATCTCCACGGCGCCCGATTCTTGGCGGATGCGCAGACGCACGGTCGCGGTTGGAATCGCCGAAGTTCCGCTGTAAATTTGCAGGTACTCGAGCTGGTAGGTTTCCTCCGCAGGGCGCAGTTCGTCGTGCACGATCGCGATCAGGTCCTCGTCGAACACCTCCTGCTTCTTGTCCGCCACCGCAAGGAAACGCTGGTAAGCCTGGTTCAGTTCCTCGTTCGACAGACGGTAGTTTAGTTTTTCGAGACGATCGCGCAAGCCGGCTCGGCCCGTGCGAGCGGTCAGCACCACGCGGCTCTCTTCGAAACCTACGTCGGCCGGAAGCATGATCTCGTAGGTTTGCCGATCCTTGAGCACGCCGTCCACGTGAATGCCCGAGCTGTGGGCGAAAGCGTTCGAGCCAACCACCGCTTTGTTGGGCGGCACGGGAATACTCAACATGTCCGCCACCATGCGGCTGGTACGGCGGAACTCGCGAGCGTCGATGCCGGTGTCGAGCCCAAAATAATCGTGGCGCGTGCGGAGCGCCATAACGATCTCCTCCAGCGACGCGTTGCCCGCCCTTTCGCCGATACCGTTGATGGTCGCTTCCACTTGGCGCGCGCCGTTTTGCACTCCCGCCAGGCTATTTGAAACGGCCAACCCAAGGTCGTCGTGGCAGTGCACGCTGACCGTTACGCGATCGATGTTCGGTACCGCCGCGCGAACCCCGTGGATCAGTGCGCCGTATTGCTCGGGCACGGTGTAGCCGGTGGTGTCGGGGATGTTGATTACCGTAGCGCCAGCGTCGATGACGGCCTCGATCAGTTCACAGAGGTAGTCGAGGTTCGACCGGCCGGCGTCTTCGGTATAGAACTCCACGTCCTCGACGTAGCTCTTGGCCAGCTTCACCGCGTCCACGGCCATGCGCAGGATGGTGACGCGTTTCTCGGCCAGCGTGCGGCCATAGCGATCGTCGCGGAATTTCCCCATGACGTGGATGTCCGATGCCCCGATTCCCGTGTGGATGCGCGGCCGGCGGGCGCGGGCCAGCGCCTTGCCGCAAGCGTGGATATCTTCGGGCACTACGCGAGAAAGGGCACAGATCACCGGCCCTTCGATTTCTTCGGAGATCTCGCGGACGGCCTCGAAATCCTCGGGCGAGGAGTTGGGATAACCGGCCTCGATGATATCCACGTTCAGGCGCGCGAGCTGCCTGGCGAGCGCCAGCTTCTCGCGCCGCCCCAGCCGCGTCCCGGCCGCCTGTTCGCCGTCTCGCAGCGTGGTATCGAATATCGCTACCTTGTTTGACATCATCGTAATCTCCTCGAAACTAGTCAGATTCGCTCAGAAATAGAAAAGGCCACCTGGTGGCTGCCCCGCCGGTGGCCGTCTCAAAAATCGGTTTGAGTCAGCCTCAGACGGGGCCAGTAAGGAGGCCCAGCGCAAGAAGGTTAATGCTTAGAATGCCCAATGCGCGCAAGGAGGCCGCAAGCTTCGCGGCTATTCGCGGCAACAACGCGCAACTGCTACGCGGCGACATTCGTAAGATCCATCATACATCGGACACCGGGCCGGTACAATGGGACGGACAGCCGGTAACGGCTCATTACGAGATGAAATCCGCATCCGCGAAAGGGACCGCCATCGCCACGCTTATCGCGAGCTTGGTGGGCACTGGGGCGTGGCTTCTAGGCTGGTCACGCATGATCTGGCTTGGTCATCCGATGATTGCAACATTCATCATCACGGTTGTCATGTATATCC
>JBEKHQ010000153.1:0-6475 GCA_050012195.1 Bryobacteraceae bacterium
GAGAAGGCCTCGTTATGGGCGATGCGAAACAGCCAGGCCGGAAATCGCGCCGGGTCGTCGAGCTTTTTGAGATTCTGATAAGCCTTCAAGAACACATCCTGACTCAAATCCAGCGCATCTTCGCGATGTCCAACCAGCCGCAGCAAGTAATTAAAGACACGTTTCTCCCAGCGCGAGACGAGGGCGTTGTAGGCGTCCACGTGCCCCTGGCGCGCTTTGGCGATCAGGTCGCGGTCCTCAACCTCCCGAAATATCAAATTTCGGCTCCATTCCCAAGGACGCGCCCGGCCCGGAAAAAGACGAAAGGCGGGCGGTCCTCTGTTATTTCTTATGTTCTCATTGGAGCCCGGGCGGGTTGTCGCGGAGTCGCCGGCGCATGAGCAATCGTCGTGCGAGCGCACCAGCGGTAGTGGGGATGCACGTTCCTAGAGCGATCAACTCGACGCCCCAACGATTTCCTTGCATAACTACTGAAGTTAGAACGAGCCAGCACAAATTGATCGAAACGACGGTTCGCCACACTGCCACCTCTGGGTATCGGGCGCGCCAGAATCCTGCCGCGAACAGCAGGAGCGTCCCCCAGAAAATCCAAGGCAGGAAGAAATTGAAGCCGCCCGTAAACAGTGACAACACGAGTACCGCGATCAACGCACAGAGTCCAACGGCGACGTCGGAGAGCTTCATTGTTGATGAATAGCTTTATCGCGAGCGCCGGAAGCCCGGATTGAGATGCGCCGCGAAGGCTTCCGCCGGCCGCGCAGAATTGCCCCGGCTTCCCGCACGCTTCCCAGCAGTTCTTCTAACATCCGCTTTTCACTTCGCCTCTTCCCCACGGCAGAGCGGCTAAGGTCGAGCGGCCAACATGGTGTCAAACGGCCCGACGCCCCACCTCCTTACGCCCGGACAGCCGTCAGCACCACATCCGGATCGTGCACCGTCAGCGCCATCCCCGGGCCGGCGGCTGCGAAGCGAATCCTGACCGCGCTCGCGCCCGCGGGATGAAAAGCGTGCGCGCCGACGTGATACAGCCCTCGGGCCATCGTTCCCGGCCGCGTGAACATCAGCTGGCCCCGAACCACCGCGATCTCGATCCGATCGTTGGGCCCGCTGCCGAAGGTGTAGGTGCCGGCGAGGGACGCCATTTCGTCCTCGGGCAACGGGGCGGTCGCGGGCGCGCCGGCGTCTCCCAAGGATTCGAGATACGCCCGCACCGCCTCCGCCGCTTTGCCTCCCGCGTTAGCGTGGGCCAGCAGACTGATGCTGTGCGGACCCGGAATCCGCTGCACTCCGGGTTGCGCGTCGATGCACGCCTTGACCACGTTCAGATGCCCCAACATTGTCGCCGAGAAAAGCGTGGGCCGCGCGCCGTTCGCGATCAGATATTCGGCGATGTCGCGATTCCCGGTGTGCGACGCCGCTCCCAGCGCGTTCTCCCAATCGCCGAATCCCCAATCGATGGCCGCCTCCGCCAGCGACGGGTGCGCGTCCACCAGTTCGCGAACTCTTTTGAAGTTGCCGTGCGAAACGATCACCATTTCGCGAACCATCGCCGGCGCCTGCAACGGAAATACATCCGAAGCCGCAGCCTTTCCCTCGGTGCCCGCCACCGCCGCGGACGATACCATCCCCAAAGGGGCAAATCGCAACCAACTCCGCCGTGAGAAAAGAAGTCGCATGTTTACTATTATGGGCGTCCCAGCCCGAACGCGGCGGGATACCGGACAGCGCCCTGGATTCCCGCCAGCGCGCCGTCGGAAAGTTCCAGCGCCATGAACGACTCGGGAGGAAACGGACTCGCCAAGTTCCGGGCCTTTTCGGAAGAAAAACCGAATCGAAGATAATACCGTGCATGCCCGAGCACGATCACGATCCGTTCGCCTCGCTCGCGGAGTTGAGCCAGACCATGCCGAACCAGCTCGCTTCCAAAGTTGCGGCCTTGGTGGTCCGGTAGAACGGCCATCGGAGCCAATGAAACGGCGGCTATGGGCCCTTGCGCCGTGTCCACCGTCATTCGACTGAACAGAATGTGGCCGACGATTTCGCTTTCAACCTCGGCCACCAGCGACAGCAAGACGGCGCCCTCTGCTCGCAGCCTGTCGATCAGGTCAGCCTCATCGGAGCGCCCGAAAGCGGCTTCATTCACCGTCCGAACCTGCGCCTGGTCGCCCGGCTGCTCGTTTCTGGCGATGAGAGATACTTTTGTGTTCACGTTATTATCGAGGTGCTGGGCGCTAACGCTCATCATGACGCAACTCGAAGTCATCCTCGCCTCGCCGGAGCAAGCCCCGATCCTCGCAAACCTGCTTGAATTGTACGCGCACGACTTCAGCGAGTTCCACCCGTTGGATCTCGGCGAGAATGGCCGATTCGGCTACCGCTCTCTTCCGCTGTATTGGTCCGAGCCTGGCCGGCATCCGTTTCTGATCAGGCTCGGCGGCAAATTGGCGGGCGTGGTTCTGGTCAAGTAAGAACCGGAGGTTTCGGGCAGCGGCGCAGTCTGGGACATGGCGGAGTTCTTCGTGGTTCGCGGATGCCGCAGACAGGGAATCGGAAGTCGAGCGGCGCACGAAGTGTGGCGGCGGTTTCCCGGGCCATGGGAGGTGCGCGTCATGCAAGCGAACGTTTCGGCTCGGCATTTTTGGGCAAAAGCCATCTCGACGTTCGCAGGCGAGGCGATCCAGCCTGTTCATATCGAAAAAGCCGGACAGTGCTGGACCGTTTTCTCGTTCGAATCGAAGCATTAAACCGCAATTAAACGGAAGGTTGCGCGCCGGCATTGAATTAGCGATATAATCGGGTCCTTTATGTTGGACGCGCTGAAATTCGCTTTCGAAATTATGATGGTGGGAGCGCTGGCGTTGCCCTGGCTCGCCGTTCTCAATCGGATGTTCGCTTTCAATCCCGCGTCCCATCTTCAATTCGACCTGTCCTTTGTGCCGAAACGCTCCCAGGATGCCGTAACGGCGGCCGTTATTATCGCGCTTGGGTATCTTCTCGGATCGGCCGTCTCCCGCATTTCCCGAAACTTTTTCAACGATGAACTGTGGCTGGGAGTGCCGACGGAGCGCCAGATCCGCGAAGCGGTCTATTACGACGCGTACTGCAAAAACCATTTGATCACCGCGACGTACTTGCCATTCATGCGCCCAGCCGCGCCGACGAAGTTCGCCTTCTGCCCGGAGGCGGTGAAACCGGATACCCCGGAGCAGTTCAAAGTGCGCGTGGACGATCTTTTCCGCCTGCAGGAAGGCGCGGTTCTTTTGCAGGGCCAGGATAAGGTGGAAAGGCTGAAGGAATTTTACGACCAGATCACCGTGCTGCGCGGAGCGGCCCTGAACGGATTCATTTTGTTTGCGCTCTGCGGGTTCGGTATGTGCGCAAATGTGAGGGCGCATTGGTCGGGGAGTCGCGTATTGCAATCGTTGACGTTCGTGCCCGCCGTACTCGTTGTAGCCTGGGGCGCGCGCGCTCTTCGAGATTACTTGCACGATTCGTCCAAGAATAGCTTCACCCACCCGCCGCTGGCGGAAGCCCTGTTCATAGGCTTAGGCGTGGTCGGCCTTTTCGCGATTGCGAAAGCCGTGACTGCCCTGTCCTACTGGCGGATGTGCCTGGTGGCCGCGATCATTACCGCGGTTTCCTTTGGAGGATGGTGGTGGACCGAAGTGATGTACGATCTGGATGTCATTCACGCTCAGCCGCAGCTACGGGACGCCGCCGCGCCCGGGAACCGGAAGTGACCGGAGCTCAGCCCAGCAAGATCGGCAACAGCACTCCCAACCCCAGCGCGAACAGCCACAACGCCGACGCCGGAGTGCCGAGCGGCCGGATTCGCCGCACCTCTCGAGCGGCGGTTTTCGGATCGAGCAACAGCCAGCGAGTGTAGCGGCGCTCCAGAAACAGAAACGTGAACGCCGTCGTCGCGCCGTAGATCAGGTGCCCCAACAGAGACGGCAGCAGCATGGAAGCGGCCTCCACTCTCCAGTCGCACTCGCCCGTGAGGATCAGCGGGAGCAGCGTCATCGGCCCCAGATACCACCAGATCATGCCGAACAACCATCCCCAGGAAGATCCGAATCCGAGATTGGGCGCTTCGTTGCGAAACAGCAGCCCGTAAGTCATTCCGAGCAACGAGCCGATCAGCAGATTCAGGACGAATCCCCAGAACGTGGAGAAACCGGTGCCGAGTCCCGCAACCCGCCCGAGCACTCCGGTGGACAGCATGATCGGGCTCGAAACCAGTCCGCCCGCCAACCCCGCCGCGGCGCCCCAGCGCATCGAGCGCAAGACGCGAAAACCCGGCCCTTCTTTTTCCCGATTCAGTGGATCGGATTGGATGAACAGCCGAACCCAAAAACGGTCCAGGCTGGCGTACACAACGCCGAGGATCAATCCATAAATGATGTGGCCCACCAGCGATCCGAACAACTGGCTGCCTTTGTCGGCGGACCAATCCAAAGGCGCACTGGATAGAACCGGAAGTATGGTCAGCGGGCCGAGGAACCACCAGAAAATCCCGTAACCAAGGCCCCAGCCCATCGACGATCCATAGTTGAGGATGTCCCTCTGAAATAGCAGACCGAACGTGGCGCCGATCAGAAGCGCGACGGTGAAATGGAAAATCACGGTTTCCGTTCGAGAGCTCAGCTCGCCGTATCCGGCCAGGAGCGGATAGAATTCGCCGATGTACATCCAACGGCTGAAGATCAAACCGCTGATTGTGCCCGCCAGTCCGCCGGCGACGATCGCCCGCCCCCAACGAAATTCCGTTTGACTGGCTCGATCGCGATACCCTCCGCGAATTCCGAGCGCCACGCCGACCGGTAATCCCAGGCAGACTAAAGCGGCCACCAGTTCGGGAAAATGATCGCGCGCGTCGCCGAGGATCGCCGCCGATCGGACGCCGGCCGCCAACGGCATCATCGAGGCGGGAAGAATCGTCCACGCGAGAAAAGCGCAGCTCAATCCCCAAATGAGCCCGGCTCCGGGACTGCTTGCGCGCTTCGCGAAGAATAGGCCGAAGACCAATCCGAACAGCGCGCCGAGTCCCAATCCAAGCCATGGCGAGTTTCCCAGAACACGGCTTGCCCATACGCCGCCCAGCGAGCCGACCACGAGTCCGATCAGTGCATCCAGCACAGGATCACTTCCCCTGCAGATCGATGGTTTGGACGATATCGCGCGGAAAGAAAAGCTCGATGGTCCAATCGATCAGCACGCGAATCTTGCGTTCCAGGCCGGGCAGTTTCGACAGATAAATTCCTCTCCACATGAACCATGCCAGCAACCCGGAGAACCGCATGGTGGTGTTGCGCGCAAACGGCACCGTCAATTCCGCGCAAGCCGTTTGATGACCCACCACGCACAGCGCTCCCAGCGAATCGAAATGAAAGCCTCGCTTGGGATGGCCCGCCAACTCCGCTCGAATGTTCCGGGCCAGCACCACGGCCTGACGCAGCGCGAACTGCGCGGTGGGAGGACACGGCTTGCCGGATTTCGCGTCATTCACGGCGGCGCAATCGCCCAGCGCCCAAACCCGGGCGTGGCCGGGCACCGCCATGGTATTTTCCACCAACGCGGCTCCGCGCTTATCGGTTTCAATCGGGAGCGTTTTCATTAACGGATTCGGTGCAGTGCCGGCCGTCCAGACCAGCGTCTCGGCATGAATCTCGCCGTCGGAGAGGACCACGACGCCCGGCTGCGCGTCCTTGAGGCGCGTGTTCAAGCGAAACTGAACGCCGCGCGCTTCCATCTTCCGCTGGGCATAGCGCGCCAGCGATTCGCTCAACTCGGGCAGGATGCGATCGCGCGAGTGCACCAGCACCGTCGAAACCTCCTCAGCTCGTAAGTTCGGATAATCGGCCAGGATTCCGTGCGCGAAATCGTTGAGGGCGCCCGCCAGCTCGACGCCCGCAAACCCGCCGCCCGCGATGACGAACGTCAGTAGCGGCGCTCGAACCGCTGGGTCTGTCTCCCGATCCGCGCGTTCGAACATTCCGATGGTGTGATTGCGGATGCGGATGGCGTCGAACAGGGTCTTGAAATCGAAGGCATGCTTTTCGACGTTCTCCATTCCCAGGTAATTGGAAACCGCGCCCAGCGCCAGCACCAGGTGATCGTAGGCGAACTCGCGCACTGATGAACCGCCGGGGGCCGCAACCGCCGTGTCGCCGACGCTCACCACGCGACGATTGAAATCGAGCTCGCGCACCCGGCCGCGAATAAATTCGGTCCGGTGGAGACTGGTTCTGAGCGGCGGACTGATGTGCGACGGCTCGAGGCTGCTGCCGGCCACTTCGGCGAGCATGGGCGTAAAGAGAAGCGCGTTCGTCTCGCTGACCAACGTTATCGAGACCGAGCGATCCTGGCGAAGCTCTTCTTCCAGGGATTGGGCCGTCTGCATGCCCGCGAAGCCGCCTCCCAGGATCACGATCCGAGTGGTCACCTTCGGCGCCGGCGTCTCGGGTTCCACTTC
>JBEKHQ010000154.1:0-6475 GCA_050012195.1 Bryobacteraceae bacterium
CGGAAGCGGTGACCGTATAGCCGAGGTCGGTGAGAATATCCCGCAGATCCTCGGCGGTGATCCGCTCATCTTCGACGATCAGAATTCGTGCCGACATGATATGTAAGTTCCCTCGGACTAAGCCGCCGCGGAAAAAGTAAGCTCGACTTTGGTGCCGGCCTCGGTTTCCAGCCGGAGCGTCGCTCCCAGTTGTTCAGCCAGCGTTCGCACCAATCGCAATCCTAACGAGCGCGCCGTCATCCAGTCAACGTCGGTTCGCAATCCAATTCCGTTATCTTCCACCACCAGCCTGGTCATATTGTCCCGATGCTCGCGCAATTCGATGTGGATTTCTCCTTCGCGGCCATCCGGAAACGCGTATTTCAGCGAATTGGATACCAGTTCGTTGATGATCAGTCCGCAAGGAACGGCGGCATCCAGATTCAGGTACAACCCGTCGAGATCGGTTCGTAGATGAATTCGATCGGCGGGCACGCCATAGGAATGGAACAGATGAGACGCCAACTGTCGAATGTAATCGGGGAAATCGATGCGAGCGAGATTGTTGGATTGATACAGGCTTTCGTGCAGGAGCGCCATGGAGTGAATGCGGTTCTGGCTTTCCAGGAACATCTTGCGGGCGTCCGGGTCGGTCACCGCTCGGGATTGCAGGCCCAGCAGGCTGGATACCACTTGCAAATTGTTCTTTACGCGGTGATGGATCTCCTTGAGCAGCGCCTCTTTCTCGCGCAACGCGGCTCGAATGAGTTCTTCCGCTGCGATGCGCTCGGTTACGTCGCGCAGAATCACGGTGAACATAGTGCGGCCGTCCACGATCACGTGGGAGATGGAGGCTTCGGCCGGAAACTCGGAGCCGTCTTTGCGACGGCCTCTAATCTCGTTTCGATCGCCCATGCGCCGCGCGGTAATCCCGGAGTGCGCGAAATCGTGGATATGTTGCCGATGGGTACTCACGAGCCGCTCGGGCAGCAGAATGTCGAGCGAAAGCCCGGCTACCTCTCCGGCAGCGTACCCGAAGATGCGCTCCGCCCCTTGATTGAACAGGATGATACATTGCCGCTCGTCCACCGAAATGATGGCGTCATCGGCAAGGTCGAGGATTTTGGCTAATGGATCCGGTGACGTCAAGAAAGTTCGCCTAGTTTCTGTCCCGTCGTCCGCTGATCAGGGCGATCTCCCATGGCCTCTTTCCTAAAACAACGGCAACCCTAACATCCGGAGCTGGCGGGTTGGAACGCCAGTCGAGCCACGTTCCGACCCGTATTCCGCAGTCGTCCTTCTCGATTGCAGATCGCCCTCTGATCGAGGTGCGCCGAAGTCCTGTTGGGATACTTATAGTTTAGCGGATCGGCTGGCTGCGCCGCTGTGAACCCTTATCACCGGCGCCCTCGGGTAAGCCTCTGGGTCGGCCCAAATGATAGCCCTAGCAGACATTGCGCCATCGCGCCCGCAAAATGATCCACAGACAATGTCGCCTTAAGGGACGTGCCAGACTGGAGCGATGGACCTATTGCTCGATCCGGTAGAGGCGCGAGTGCTCTCCGCACTGCTGGAGAAGGAGATTACCACCCCCGAATACTATCCGCTGTCGCTGAACGCCTTGGTCAACGCGTGCAACCAGAAGTCGAACCGCGAACCGATGGTGAATTTCGATCAATCCACGGTGGAAGAGGCATTGCAACGGCTGCGCGTGAAGGGCCTGCTGATTACCACCACGGGGGCGGGCAGCCGCGTACCGAAGTACGGACATCGCATAACCGAAAAGCTGAACCTGGGGCGTCGGGAATTGGCCGTGCTGTGCGAACTGATGCTGCGGGGGCCGCAAACATTGGGCGAATTGCGAACCCGAGCCGAGCGCATGCATCCGTTTGACGATCTCGCCGAAGTGGCGAGCGTCATCGAAAGGCAGCCGGAATTGATCGCGAAATTGGCCCTCCGGCCGGGCGAGAAGGAGGCGCGTTACGCGCATTTGCTTTCGGGACCGCCGGCGCCGGCAGGCGTCGTGGAATTGGAATCGCCGGCGCAGACGCGAGTGGATCGAATAGGCGCGCTCGAGGCGGAGATGGTTCAGTTGCGTTCCGAACTGGAGGATCTGAAGCAGGAATTCGCAAGGTTCCGGAGGCAGTTTGAGTGAAACGCGCGCTGGCCGCCGCGGGTCGACCTCGGGGGAAGTCGGCTGCCGCGGCGGCCTGCGCGCTTTACGCGGTTCTCTGGCTGGGTAGCGAGCACCGGCTCAACGGTGGCCGAATCGGCACCACTCGGGGCGTCAGACTGCTGGAAACGTTCTTCGTTGGACCGTGAAAGTAGTCATTGACCGGGAACAGAGCGTATGGCTCCAATTCACGAAACACGCGACCAAGCTTCTGTTCGATCCGATAGACGGCATGAAAGAAGTTGCCTCGGTCCATTTTGAGTTTCCGGCAGCACAATTTCCAATCGGCGCCCAGCAGAAAATGATATCGGAAAATCCGATGTTCGAATTCCGTCAAAGTTCTTTTGCTAACCAGGCAGAAATCGGCGGAATATTCCTCGTCTTTTCGCCCCCAAGCGCCGCGCCGGTCCTTGCCGGGCATCGGATCCAGCGTCACCTTACTCATATGTTTTTCTCTGGCCATGCAATCGCGAAAACGTTCCCAGCACGCGCGAAAAATCGCTCTTAGCACGCAATTGCAGGGGTGTGTCGTCTTGTTGCGGCCGATCCGCAGCCCTAAACCCACGCAAGTGTTGCACTTGGGGGCGGCTAGGGCCAGCGTCTCTGATCGTGTCCACTCCATTTCGTCCTCTTCCTTGGAAACTCGGAAAGGCAACCGAGTCGTTTGATGATGTCATTTCAGTCTCCGTGCGCTGACCGATCACGTCAACGCAAAAAACATCGCTGATAGGGAAGAAATCGTTCCTCACCCAAGGAAAGAGTTGGAAAAAGGTAACGCGGTCTTTTGTTTATATACGTTTCGCCAAGACCGGCACTACTAAAGTGTATGGCTCCCGATGCGGCCGGATTTCTTACTCTTCGAGGAGCCTATTTCAAACTGAAATGCAGAGAGACGCCCCATTGACCTTCCAGGATGCTCAGCTCAAGCTGCTGGACTTCGTCCGGGATCGTATTCACAGCGGCGAGCTCACCGAAAGAAGATTGGCTCGCTTGATTGGCGTCTCCCAGCCTCACGTCCATAATGTGTTGAAGGGCGTCAGAAATCTCTCACCGGAAATTTTCGATTCAATATTAAAATTCTTTCAGATGTCCCTTCTGGACCTGGCGCCGCTGCCGGACCTGGAAGCGAGCCTCCGCCGGCGCAGAGCTCTCGATCCCGCGCCGGAAATCGCGTTCCTCGAATCCGCCGTCGGCCCGGGCTTGCCATGGCCGGCCGGCGTCAACTGGCGCAGGAGCTTTCCATTCCCCTATCCGTCGCCGATCGTTCCCCCGAATCTGGTGATGGTTCGATTGGAGCGCGATCCCTCCATGCGGGAGACGCTCGCGCAATGGGACATTGCGCTGCTCGATACCAGCGAGGAGCAACGCTCGGCCATTACGCCGGAGGGCTTGTATGCCGTCGAACGCGACGAGGAATCGGTTTTACGGTATATCCGTCCTGGCGCCCGGTGCTTCTACTTGGTCACGGACGCTACCCGAAATCAGCCCAGTCGGTGGGAGGAACTTCGGATTCCGGCGGACGAGTTCCCGGAATTCGTGAAGGCGCGTGTGCTATGGCTCGGCCGGGAGCGCGATCGCGATCTGCCGCAACAGGATCAATTGGGCCGCTTTTTGTACGAGGCAATGTCTTCGTAAGCTTGGAACACCTGCGTGGCCGTGCGGTCCCAACTGAACTTGCGCACTTGTTCGAAGCCTCTCCCGATGAGACGCCGGCGCAATTCGGCATCCAGAAGAACCTCCCGCATGCCGCGCGCAATGTCGAAGACATTTTCGGGATTGACGGTAATGACCGCGTCTCCCACCACCTCCGGCAACGAGCTTACGCCGGAGCAAATCACCGGCGCTCCGCAGGCCATGGCTTCGAGCGGAGGTAGACCGAACCCTTCGTAAAGCGACGGAAACACGAAGGCCGCCGCGGCTTGATAGAAGGCCCGCAAAGTCTCGATGGGGACGAAGCCCAGAAACCGCACGGAGCCTTCCATGCGGCTTTGAATTACCGCCTGCCGTAGCGCCGGATTTTGAGAAATCTCGTCGCCGATGATGATGAGGCGCAGGTCGCGATACCGCTCCTGATCCTGAATCTCCCCGCGCAAAACCGCGAACGCCTCCACCAGCCTCGGAATGTTCTTCTGCGGGTTGGTTCGTCCCACATACAACAGGAATGGATAGTGGATGCGGTACCGCTCCAGCACGAGCTGGATTTCGGGAGGATAGCCATCCTCACTTCCGGGAGCGTTGGAGGCGTCCGGGAGCGGGCGAAACACCGGGTCGGGAGCATTATAGACGACGCGGATTCGGCTGGCCGGGATTCCCAGCACCGAAACAACGTCATGGCGGGTGGCGCTCGAAACCGCGATCACGCGATCGGCGCGCAGCAAGCCTCGGCGCAGATAAAAGCGGCGCAGGGAATTCCGGTAGCCCGGCTCATTCGCAAACAGGAGCGTGCTCATGTCATGGATTGTTACCAGGTAGGGTTTCGGCATCCACAGCGGTACCGCGTTCAAAGGCATGTGAAACAGATCGGCCTCGATGCGGCGCAGGAAGGCGCTGTAACCTAATTGCGCCAACCCGGATTTGCTCTTGCGCGCGTATACGGCAGTGGTAAAGTTCGCCGGAAGCCCGGCGAACTCGGGAACCGAGGGAGAGGAGGCGATGAGGGTATAGAAGTTGGAGGTGTCAATCCTGGCGAGCGAGCAGACCAGATTCCGGATGTAGGTTCCGATGCCGAAGTCCGACACACGGCGCGTATCGACGACAATCCGGAGCGGCATGGATGTACCTAGAATACTGGAGAATCCAGACTACCGGAACCAGCGTCAAGACCGCTTGCGCTAGGCGATGGTGCGCGCCAGTTTCCACCCGTATAACGGATACCGCTCCGCCAGATGGGTGACGCGACGCCGCACTGACGCCAGTGTTTCCGCGGAAGTAATCTGAGTCAACACTTCGGCGATCAGCGCGCCCACTTCCCGCATTTCCGTTTCTCCAAAACCGCGCGTGGTCACCGCTGGACTGCCCAGACGAATTCCGCTGGGATTCAGCGGGGGGTTCTGATCGAACGGAATCGCGTTCTTGTTCACCGTGATGTAGGCTTCGTCCAAGGCTTTCTCGGCTTCTTTGCCGCGGACGCCCTTGGCGAAGATATCGACCAGCAGCAAGTGCGTATCCGTGCCGCCGGAAACGATCCGAAAGCCTTCCTGTTCCAGGCTCGCGGCCAGCGCTTGGGCATTGGCGATCACCCGCTTTTGATAGGCGATAAATTCGGGCGTCATCGCTTCCAGGAAACAGACCGCCTTGGCTGCAATCACGTGCACCAGGGGCCCGCCCTGCGTTCCGGGGAACACTACTTTGTCGATGGCGGCCGCATATTGGGCGCGCGAAAGGATCATGCCGGCGCGTGGGCCGCGCAGCGTCTTGTGCGTGGTGGAAGTGACGATGTCGGCATATTGGCAGGGGTTCGGATATAATCCCGCCGCAACCAGACCGGAGAAGTGCGCCATGTCCACCAGGAAAATAGCGCCGACGGAATCCGCGATCTCGCGAAAGCGCTGGAAATCGATGATGCGCGGGTAGGCGCTGCCGCCTGCGATGATCATTTTTGGACGATGCTCGGCGGCCAGCTTGGCGAGCTCGTCGTAATCGATGCGTTCGTCGTCGCGCCGCACGCCGTAAGGAACGATGTGATAGGTTTTGCCCGAGAAATTGAGTGGATGACCGTGCGTGAGGTGCCCGCCGTGCGCCAAATTCATCCCTAGGACCGTGTCGCCGGGCTGGATCACGGCCGCGTAGGCGGCTTGATTGGCCTGCGATCCGGAATGCGGCTGAACGTTGGCGTGCTCGGCGCCGAAGAGCTTCCGGGCTCGATCCCGCGCCAGATTTTCGACCACATCGGCGAACTCGCAGCCGCCGTAATAGCGCTTACCCGGATAACCTTCGGCGTATTTGTTCGTAAAGACGCTGCCGGTGGCTTCGAGCACCGCTTCGGAAGTGAAATTCTCGCTGGCGATGAGTTCGAGCCGACCGTGTTGGCGCTCCGTTTCATGCTGGATGGCGTCGTAGATGTCCGGGTCCACTTGGGAGAGAGGGCGCGACATTCGCTCCTGATCGGTCATTGGTTTCAGTTTAGCGCGGATGTAGAGCAGCGACGACCATCATTCCGCTTTGCCCTGGTTCGCCCGATCGCGTTCTTTCCGGATCCGTTGCAACACCTGATCCGTGGTCGAAGCAGATAACGGCTCGCCTGTATTAAAAACCCAAATGCCTTGCTCTTTCTTGAGTAGGCCCGGCTTGGGGGTAACGATCCTGCCACTCTTGTGGGTCAAT
>JBEKHQ010000155.1:0-6474 GCA_050012195.1 Bryobacteraceae bacterium
CAGAGTACCGAGCTGCGCCGTGCTGGGGCGCGGGAAAGTCTGTAAGCCGGCCTTGACCAACTGCGGATTATATTCATTCGACGGGTAACAGGTTGGCTCTCCAGGAGGTCCGTAGCCGCCATAGCACCAGTTGGCATTCGGGCCGGTGGGCGATTTTCCGTTGATCACGTACACCGTATTGCCATCGCCGCTGAAGCTGACTGAATTCGGATACCAACCAGTGGGGATGAGGCCGATCACACGGTCGTTGGTATTGGTTCCGCTCAACGCAATCACCGAAATGCAATTGAGATTGCCATCGGTCACGTAGAGCTGCGTCTCATCCGGCGAGAGGGCCACGCTGTTGGGATTGGCGCCCTTATAGCCATGCTGCTCGAGCGAGGGAGGCTGCGGGGTCAGCGACGGAGGCAGTAGCGGCGCGACTGCCGGAATGCTTTCGAGTATCGCGTTCTTCGTGGTGTCGATCACCTCAACCGTATCCGACTGATCATCGGCGACGTACAGCAGCGTTTGGGCCGCGTTCAGCGTCATCTTGTTGGGCTGACCCGTCACGGGGATCCGCGCCGTTACCTGCGGCGTCCCGCCCAGGCTCACGACGTCGATTTCGCGATCGCGAACGCTGGACACGTACGCCGTCGCGCTGGATCCGTTGCCTTTTACGACCACCCAATATGGATATTCGCCGCCCGGCGTGCCCACCTTCGAGGGATCGCTCTTACCGGGTCGCAGGTCGACGCCGGGGATAGACGGGTCGGGTCCCGGTACCATCTTCCAGTTGTTGAGGCCGCCGGCGAACACAGTGATCGAGTCGTTGTAGTAATTCGCCACCACCAGCGTCTGGCCGTCTCCAGAAACAGCCACGCCTGCGGCGCAAGGATACACGCCAACCGAGCTGTTTACCGCAGTTGCACCGTTGGGGACGATGTTCAGGCCAAGGCCCAGTGTGTGGCCCAAGGGAAGCGCCCCAGTCGGTTTTGTCGGCCAGGTCCCGTTGGTGGAGTTAACGATCAAGACGGTGTCCGAAGCGCAGCCTCCGGCATAGAAGGCCGAGCCAGAGGGATCGAAGACAATCCCGCTGTAGCTAAACGGCATCTGTACTACCTGCTTCTGGACCGGCGTGGGGTTGGAGATATCGAAGATGAACACGTACTCGTTGGAGTCGGGCGGGTACCAAGCCTGGGCCCCCGTCGGGGGCTGGACGTCGCTGATGAAGAAGCGATTGTAACCGCTGGTAATCACCAATAAAGTGTTGTGGTCCGGACTCACCACGCTGGTGACTGCTTGGGAGGCCAGCCAGTTTTGAGCGGGCGGAGCCAGGCCCGGGTTAAGGCCTTGGAATTGGGAACCCGGAGGCGCCAGCGGCGTAATCTGTTGCCCCAAATTGGGCAGTTGCTGGGGCTGCGGCGGGGTCTGCGCACTGGCCAGCGCGGCCGAGATCATCAAAGCGAACGTCAAGCCGGTCACTCGCAGCGGCAAGCGCTCGCGAATCGTTCTTGTCATTGCGAGACTCCTTTGGATTGGAACGGGTTCAGTTCACCAGGTCGGCGGAATGCGGATCAATCAACTGGTTTGCGATGCGCACGAATTTGCCGAGAGGGCAGTCGAAGGTAGCATTACCGGCACTGCAGCCGGGGACGAACACCGGAGCGATGGCTGGTGGCGCGTCCAGCGTCAGAGGGGTTTGATCGCGCAACTGGTCCAAAGTCTGAGCGACATAAGAAGTTCGGACGATGTACTCCCCAGTGCTCTGCGATTGCCGAAGCTCGAACACCAGCGCGCCGCTCAGAACACTGACATCGCGCGAATAACTCGGCAAGAGCCAGTCCAGACGGAGCAAGCCGGCGAGTCCGGTGATATTGGTGTTCGCGGCGATGAGTGCGGTCACTTTGGTCGACGGAGTTGCCAGCGCTCCTCCCATCGGATTGCCGGTGGCTGCCTGAACCAGGGAGCGTACAATGTGCGAGGCCACATTAGAGCTCTGTACCTGGGCCAGATAGGGCGTGCGGAATTCCAAATCGAGCAGCAGATCGTACAAGCGGTAAATCTGGGTGATGCCAGGGGCGGTCAACTGGCCCCAACCGACCTCTGCGTTCGGCAGTCCGTCCGCATACTCCATGATGAAAGGATCGATGGCGCCAATCAAGAGCGCCAAGCCTCCCAGGTTCACGGGCACATTGGAATTTCCGGCCGCAACGACGACGGGAAGAGCGGTGACGTCGATGGCGCCTGCCGGGGCTGCCGGAACCGGAGTCGTGCCGGCGGGATAGTTAAACAAAACCGAGCGCGTAAGGGCGAGCTCGGGTGCGTAGGCGGAGACCAAAGACTGTGGATTGCCGCCGATACGTCCATTCACTGCCGCCACAGCCATCCCGTAGTCCAGCTCCGCGACGCCCGCGTCCACCGGATTGAACAACGGGTCGCTGGCCGGCGCCGTGTAGGAATTAATAGTTACAGTGGCAGCCGGCAGCAGGCCAGTCGCGAAGGCTTGCGCAGTGTCGGCGATCAGCGGAATATCGTTAGCCCGGAAATATACGAAGGCGGCGTCGGCCGAGTCGTTGCCGGTCAGCAATCCCTCCTGGGTGAGCCAGAGACGGAAATAGCCGCCGAGGAGCGTCTCATCCACGGCGCCGCTGGGCGTCAGGACGCTGAGACCCAAGGGAGGGCTCGAAGGGCTGGCGGGAGGGAACGTCGGAAATGGCAGCGCGGAGAAAGCGTCGAGAGCGCTGTTGGGCAATACGGGAGTTCGCACGCCATGACGCCCGAAAATGATCATTTGCTTCAGTTGCGTATCATCGGCGGGCTGCGCCGCAAGGAATGGACCGCACAAAAGAGCGAGAGCGACGGCCTGGAGGGAATGAATCTTCATGTTTCGCCGAAGCGGAGTGCCGCACACTCGACTTTGTTCTCACGGAAGAGTTAGTTCACTAAAATCGGCGGAGTGGGGATCGATCGCCTGGTTCGCGATCCCCACGAATTTCCCGAGAGGGCAGTCGAACGTCGCATTGCCGACACTACAGCCAGGGATGGACACCTGGGCGATCGCCGGCGGCGCGTCGAGCGTCAGCGGTGTTTGATTGCGCAACTGGTCCAGTGTCTGCGCGATGTACGATGCACGGACGATATACTCGCCGGTGCTTTGCGACTGGCGGAGCTGGAACACCAAGGCGCCGCCCGGACCGCAGAAGTCGGCCTGATATCCCGGCAGAAGCCAGTCGATACGCAACAGTCCCGCAAATCCACAGACATTGACGTCCGAGGCGATCAAGACGACGATCTTGGTGGATGGACTTCCTAGCGTGCCCGTCATCGCTTTGCCGGTGGCTGATTGCACCATGGATCGAACGATGTGCGAGGCCACGTTGGAACTCTGCACCCTGCTCAAATACGGCGTGCGGAACTCCAGATCGAGGACCAGATTGGAAATGCGTGAAGCTTGGCTTACACCGCTGGCAGTCAATTGGCCCCAGCCCACCGGCAACCCATCCGCGTACTCCATGGTGAAGGGATCGACGGTATTGCTGACGGTGCTGAGCCCTCCGAGCGAGACCGGCGCGCCGTTCGTTCCAGGCGCGACGACGATGGGATTGGCCGTGAAGTCGGTGACGTCGGTCACATTTGCCGGCGTCGGCGGCGGTGCGGTCTGGCCAGCGGGATAGCCGAGCAAAACCGAGCGCGTGAGGGCGAACTCGGGGGCGTAGGCCGAGGCGAGCGACTGCGGATCACCGCCGAGACGCCCCATAACAGAAGCGATCGCCATCTGTGAATCGAGTTCCGCGACACCCGCGCCGACCGGATCGAACAGAGGGTCGCTGGCGGTCGAAGGGGTCAGGTATTGAACGTTGACTGGTGCGGCCGGAAGCATGCCCGCCCATAGGTGTTGCGCGGTGTCAACGGTCCGCTGGATCGCGTTGGCATGGAAATAGACGAAGTTGGCGTCGGCAGTGTCATTGCCGGTCAGCAGTCCCTCCTCGGTGAGCCATTGGCGGTAGTAGCCTCCGAGAATAGTCTCGAGCTTCTCACCGTTGGGCGTAAGAATGCCGGCGTTCACGCCGAAGTTTGGAAAGCTTTGCTCGGAGAACTGGTTGAGGTAAACGTTGGGCGCGACGGGAGCTCGCACACTATGGCGGCCGAAGATGATGACTTGCTTAAGTTGGGTATCATCGACGGACTGGGCCGCGAGAAATGAGAAGCAGACGAGCGCCAATGGGAGAAGCCGCGGGGAATAAGCTTTCATAGTAGTAAGACGGAGTGCAATCCACCGGATTTTGCTCTCCGAGATGTCGATGAGCCACAGAAGCTAGTTGGTTAGGTCGGCCGAATGCGGATCAATCGCCTGGTTCGCGATCCCGACCGGCTGGGGAATCTAGAACGAAAATCGAGCGGAGAACTGAAAAACACGGGGAAGTCCGTTGGGACTAATTTCCTGCAGCGACCCGAAATTGCCCGCTCCCGAGTTTGGCGCCAGATAACAAGTCTGGTTTAAGCTGGCCCCGTCGCCGCAGTTGGTTCCGATCGGGTTGTATTGCAGCTGGTTGATCCCGTCGCCGTTCTGCACGTAATAGTTGGCGTGGTTGAACAAATTGAACGCTTGCACCTGCAACTGCAATTCCTTGCCTTCCCTGATCGAAAATGTACGGGCCAGCGCAACGTCCACCCTCTCCAACCACGGGCCGTGGAAAGAATTCAGGCCGATTCCCGGCGTTGGGCCGGCGCCGTTGATGCCGGCCGCGGTGTTCGCGGTATCTTCGTTGAACGCGGTGTCGTTCAAGTTATCGTTGCCGGTAAGGGTTCCGTTGACAATGAGGCCGCAATTGCTGAATGACAGATTCGAACTGGTGCACGCCGGACTCAACAAACCCGCGTACGTGCGGCCGGAAGAGAACTCTATGACGCTGCTGAGCCTCCAGCCCGAGAGTAAAGCCCGGCCGGTTCGGGAACCCGCCAGCCTTTCCAACCGGGGCTGGTAGACGGCGGCCAGGCTGATTCGATGCCGCTGGTCGAGCAGCGAAGGGCCTTGCGTATTGCTGAAATCGAACTGATTGTTGAAGTCCATCCCATCCAGCATGGTGCTCTTGGCGAGCGTGTAGGAAAACTGCAAGGAAAGGCCGTGCGACAAGCGATGCTTCAATTGCACGAAGATGGACTTGTAATAGCTTTGCCCGGGGCTGATGAGTTCGTTGATCTCTCCGAAGTTGGGGTTGATGCGGCCCTCGGTCAGCAGGCCATTGTCCATGTTCGGAAGAGTGATTGTCGGGCCCGTGCAGGGCGCCGTGGTCGTTCCCGGAGGACACACGATGTAGGTCGTCGTGCCTTGCAATGGATGCAGGTTCAAGTCGTAGGCGCTGCCCGAAAGCAGATGCAGTGCGTGATTCCAAATGCCGCCGATACTCACGCTTGTGTTCTCGGAAATCTCTCGTTCAATCTGCAAACTAGCCTGCAATAGATGGGGCGCCCGAAACTGCGGAGAGACGAGGGAAATGTCCGGTGACGCCTGGAACAGCGAGGAACCGCCTGGGATGATACTCGGAAACGTTGGGACCTGTTGGTTCGGCGGCAAAGTCGGGTTGTACGTGGAGCTCACCGAAGACTGCTGTGACGCCAGTCCGTTCGACACCACCGCGTTCCGGTAGTTCAGACCATTCATGCTGTCATAGAACTGCCCTAATCCTCCGCGCACTACCGTCTTCGGCGCGGGTTGCCAGGCGAATCCAAAACGCGGCGCCAGGCGAAGAAACTGATTCGGATACTGTCCGGTGAGCGGGAACGCGGGATTCTCCGCCGGCTGCGGGTAAACCTGGAAGTCCTCGCGCAATCCAAATTCCAGCGTCAGCTTCGGAAAAACGCGGAACGAATCCTGCACATAGAATCCGTAGTACGGCACCGCAAAAGAAAAGGTTGGGTTTCCCGAAGACTGACTGAAGAGGTTGTATTCGCCGAGCGCAAAACTTTCCAAATTCGAAAATTCGTAGCTGCCCAGGAACGAGCCGAACTGCACGTCGGCATTCGGATCGGCGCCGCCGAAATTTGTGTCCGCATCCCAGGCGCGGCTGTAATCGAATCCGAACTGCAGCGTGTGCCGGCCGATCACGTAGTCGACGCGGTCCGCCACGGAATACTGTCTCTCAAAGACCTTTCCGACAGAAAATGGGGCGTTGCCAAGAGTGAAAGAGGCGGGGCTATCTAGAATTATTGTGGGAATGTTTGGCGCGCGGCCGGTCGGTGTCGCGATCTGGTTATCGTCCGAGGTGCCGGCGTGGAATTCGTTCAGCAGTCTGGAGGAGAACGTGTGCGTCCATCCCAGGCTGGCTTGAAAGGCATGCACATAGTCGTTGGCCAGCGTCTGGGTCCCATAAACAGCCACCGGACTGACGGTGATGACGCCTCCGGGCGAGTTGAACCGGTTCACATTAAAGCTCAGGAACAGGCTGTCGTGCGAGGTGGGCTGATAATCCAGCCGGGGCGTAAACACCAGAT
>JBEKHQ010000156.1:0-6463 GCA_050012195.1 Bryobacteraceae bacterium
CCGTACGATGTATGGGCCACCGTGTGGGGCTACAAGCCGATCCGCGGCGCGGCCAACTCCGACGACGAAAGGCCGGCTCTCGATCAATGGGCGCGCGAGCAGGATAAGACGCCCTGGTATCGCTTCTCCACCTCCGGCGCGGGCGGCTCCGATCCGGGCGAGCTGACCGAGGCCGTGGGCGACGCCGACGCGTTGAAATCCACCGCGCTGGGCATCAAGAATCTGCAGCGCGTCGCCAAGATGTTGCTCCCGGCCACCACCACCAAGCCGGGCGAACCCTACGAAGATCTCGAGGAGCTGTATAGCCGCATGCTGGGCCAGTGGACCATCGAGCTGGAGCATGTCGCCGCAATCGTGGGCGGCTTCAACACCCAGGAGAAGTATGTGGGACAGGAGGGCGTACTTTACAGCCCGGTTGCTAAATCGCGCCAGGTGGATGCCGTGAAGTTCCTGAACGAAAACGCATTCGCGACGCCTACCTGGGTCATCGATCCGCAGATCCTTCGGCGCATCGAACCGATCGGCGCGCTCAGCCGCATCCGCAACGCGCAGGCCGTGGTTTTGAGCAGTCTCATGAGCGGATCTCGCTTCGCGCGTTTGGTGGAACAGGAGGCCATCGATGGAGCGGGAGCCTATGGCGCCACCGAGTTCCTGGCCGACGTTCGCAAGGGAATCTGGAAGGAGCTGGATTCGCCGCGCGTCAAAATCGACGCGTATCGGCGCAACTTGCAGCACTCCTACCTGGATCTGGTGAACAACAAATTGAATAACGCGTCCGCCGGTGGGGGATTGGGAGGGTTCTTTGCCGCCAGCGCCGACGAGCGGCCGTTTTATCGCGCCGATGTGAAAGCGCTGGATGCATCCATCGCCGCCGCGGCCGCGAAGGCCGCCGATCGCGAAACCCGGGCGCATCTGGAAGGCGCACGCGATCAAATCGCCAAAATGCTCGACCCGCGCTTTGCGCCACCGGCCGGCAGCGGGGGCAACCCGAGGCTTTTGATCGGTGATCAGCCCGATCCGTTCTTCGCGTCACCGGATGAACTAGGCACCTGCTGGCCCGACTATATTATCCGGCCGTAAATTTTCTTATAATCGGGACACCATGCGGATTCGGCGTTCCTTTTACCTGCTCTCGTTATGCCCGTTGGTTCTCGTCGCGCAGCCTTCGCTCGACTCGAAAATCTCGCAAGCCATCGGCCAAGCTCTGAAGGACAGCGGCGCTCCCAGTGTTTCGGTAGCCGTGATCAACCACGATCAAGTCATCTTCGCGGGCGCATCCGGGAAAGCGAATATCGAGGCCGACCGCGCCACCGATGTCAACACCCGTTACGCCGTCGGCTCCATAAGCAAGGAGTTCACCGCAGCCGCGATTCTCCTTCTCCAAGAGCAACGCAAGCTCTCGCTCGACGACAAAGTCTCGAAATATTTCCCGGACCTGACGCGCGCCAACGAGGTCACCATTCGCCAACTGCTTTCGCACACCTCCGGCTATGAAGATTATGCGCCGCAGGACTACATCATCCCGGAATGGACCAAACCCACCACGCCCGCCGCCATCCTGGACCGCTTCGCGAAGAAGCCGCTCAATTTCGATCCGGGAACCAGGTGGCAATACAGCAATACCAACTTTGTTCTGGCGGGAGAAATTTTCGAGAAGGTCTCCGGCCAACCGCTGGTCGCTTTCCTCCGCGAGAAAATCTTCGATCCGCTGGGTATTCGATCGGCGGGAGATTGTATCGAAACCAGTCCGACGGACGCGAGCGCGTATACTCGCTTTGCCTTGGGGCCGCCGCGTCCGGTGGCGCGCGAGGCCAGCGGTTGGTATTTCGCCGCCGGCGAGCTTTGCATGACGCCCTCCGACCTGGCGCGTTGGGACGTTGCGCTGCTTCAGAAGAAGATCCTGTCGGCCAAATCGTACGAGGAATTCACCCGCGAAGTGAAACTGAATAACGGCGATTTGACTGGATACGCGCTGGGCCTCCAGATCGGATCGTTTCGAAACATGCCGACCATTTCCCACGGCGGCGAGGTCTCGGGCTTCCTGGCGCAAAACACGCTGTACCCCACTCGCGGCGGCGCCATCGTTACGCTTTCCAATGAAGACGGTATCAGCTTTATCGGGCCTCTGACGCAGCGGATCGCGACACTGGTGTTCCTGCCGGACGAGACGCTACCGGCGGCGGCCGAGAAAGACACCGCCGAAACCCGATCGATTCTGGAAGACTTGCAGCGCGGTGAGATCGACCGGCGGCTGCTCACGGACAATGCGAGCTCGTACTTCACCGCGGCCGCGCTTCAGGATTACAGAAGCTCGCTGATGGCGCTGGGGCCCTTGAAGTCGGTCACGCTGGTCAACGAACATCTCCGCGGCGGCATGACGCAACGCATCTATCGCGCGCAATACGAGAAGAAGACCGTGGTGTTGAACATCTACGTCATGCCGGACGGAAAGTACGAGCAGTTCCTGGTGGTGGATCAGCTGTAGTCGGGAACGATGATACCGAAAAGGACGAAGATAATGCCTCCGGTTCATCCGGGTGAGACACTCCGTGGGGACTTTCTTAAACCCCTCGGCCTCACAGCAAACCGGCTAGCGATGGAACTTCTCGTCCCCGTGACACGCGTGAATGGCATTGTTCGAGGCAAACGCGCGATTACGGCCGACACCGCGCTTCGTCTGTCCCGCTACTTTGGAACAACACCTCAGTTCTGGACGAACCTTCAGGCTAACTATGAACTCGAACTGGCAGACGACGCTCGCGGCACGGAGATTGCCGAGCGCATCCGGCCGCATAACGCCACTTGAATCGCTACTCATCCTTCGATTGAGTTTACTTCACTCTTCCGGTGGCTTAGTGCGCCTTAGGAATCCGTTGCGGAAAACCTTTATTCCTAACAATACAAAGGAGACTGACATAAACATTACGATCACAATACCGATTGAGAAGCCATCCTCAACGCGCATTTTAACGGCCAGATACAAGAATTCTAATCCGAGGCCCGCATACACCAGCCCAAACATCCATGCAGCAATTCTCTGGACAATCGCAGGATGGGCAGAGCCTCTCCAGAGGAACACGTCCGCAGCGCGCCCGTTTCTCACGGTATCTGGAAAAACAATATTCCGCTGACGAGCGCGCATTTCCCCGATGAAGTTGTCTAGATTTTTACGGCGGCCCATAGCTCTTCGAGCTCCTACAAATTGTATCGCGCCCATGCGGTGTTCCGCGGTAGAATGCAAGGTTGACACAACCACTCGACGGATTGCGGGTCCTCGACTTCTCGCACGCGCTCGCGGGCCCATACTGCACGCTGTTGCTGGCCGGTTACGGCGCGGCGGTTTACAAACTCGAAACCCCGGATGGCGGCGACATCGGCCGCGGCTGGGGACCGCCTTTCAACGCGGGCGAGGCTAGCTTCTTCCTCGGACTCAACCCCGGCACACGCAGCGTCTCCGTGAATCTCAAGCATCCCGAGGGCGTCCGTCTTTGTCTTCGCATGATGGAACAGATGGACGTCGTGCTCGAAAATTTCCGGCCCGGAACGTTGGATCGCCTCGGCCTCGGTTACCGGGAGGCCAGCGCTCGCAATCCGCGGCTGATCTATTGTTCGATATCCGGCTACGGCCAGAACGGGCCTTCGCGCGATCTATCCGCCATGGATCTGATCCTGCAAGCTTCGGCGGGTCTCATCAGTTGCACCGGCACCATGGATGGCGAGCAGGTCCGCTGCGGCCATTCGGTGGCCGACATCACCGCAGGCATGTTCGCTCTGATCGGCATTCTGATGGCGCTGCATGCGCGAGAGAAGACCGGCCAGGGCCAGTTTGTGGACGTGTCCATGTTCGATTCGATGATTTCCGCGATGGCATCCGTTTTTGCGAGCTACGAGGGATCCGGCGTCCTGCCGCGCCCGCGCGGCACGTCGTTCGCTACCATCGTGCCCTATCGAACTTTTCCGACTCAGGATCGCGAGCTCGCCTTAGCGGTAGGAAGCGAGAAGCTTTGGGCCGCGTTCTGTCAGGCCATCGGACGCCCCGAGCTAGTCAATCATCCCGATTACAAAACCAACGCCCTGCGCGTCGCGCATCGTGACGTGCTCGAGCCGATGCTCGCCGCAATGTTCCGCACCGACACCGCGCAAAACTGGTGCGATAAATTGAGCGCCTTCGGAGTGGCCGCGGCTCCGGTCCGTACGCTGGATGAGGTGATGAGCGATCCGCAATCGGCGGCGCGCGAAATGTTTCCCCGATTAGGGGAGGCGATGGACGGGTTCCGAACCATCACCGGACTCCCGGTGAAGTTTTCGGCGACTCCGGGGTCCGTCGGCACGGCTGTCCCTCGCCTGGGTCAGCACACTCGCGAGATCCTCCGTGAGCTGCTGGATGCCGCGCCGGACGAGATCGAAAAACTCGAATCGGCCGGAGTCATCCGCTGCGCGCCCGCTCCCGCCGTCACTGCGTCTTGACCGCCGAATCACCGCCCTGCTGCTGCTTGGCGAAGAAATCGAGCATCGCGCCGAACGCAGGTTCGGCCACGCTCACATGGCTCCCGCCGGGCACCTCGACGTAGGTGATGTTGATCCCGAGACTCTTGCCCGCTTCCACCATCCGCCGCGATTGCAGTACGCTTACGGTTTTGTCGTTGTCGCCATGCACTACATATTCCGGAATGGTCCGAATCTTCGCCAGACCGCTGGTATCACCGCCGCCCGAGATCGGGCCCAGCGCGGCGAACAATTCGGGATGATTCATGGCGACGCTCCAGGTTCCGTAGCCGCCCATGGAGTGCCCCATCAGATAAACTCGCTTGGAATCGACGCGATAATCGCGCTCCACTAAAGCGATCACATCCACCACATCCTGCTCGGCGGTTCCGCGATACATGGAAGCCGTGTCGCGCCCCTTGGGACACACAACGATGAAGCCCACGCGCTCGGCCTCGCGCTTGAGCGCCTCGTGATAACCGTCGAACATGCTGTTTTCATCGCCGCCCATTCCATGCAGCGCCACTAGCAATGGCCAAGCTTTGCTCGGGTCGTAAGACGCTGGAATCAGCAGCCGATACGGTTGCAGCGTGTGGTCGGCTCCGGATCGATAGGCTTTTCGGAAATCGCCGCGTTTGCCGGCGAAGGGATCGCGCCCTTGATCGACGGCATCGATAATCGTGTTGGCGGCGGCGAACTCCTCGCGAAAATTGTAGCGCGTGGGATTGATCTCGCTCTTGTCGGCCCGTTCGTAGAGGGCCAGTGCATACTCGGCCGTGGCCAGTGCCGCGGAGTCCTTCTTGCTCTTCGCCAGCCGTCCGCGCAGCCGCTCGGCGGCGTCGGACAGCGACTCGACGTGCAATGGCAGATCCTTGACGAAAGCGCTTCGAGCGTCCGCGGCAGGAACATCGCCGTCCGCCGCCAGGCGCACTTCCAGGTTGTAGTCCCCGGTGAGCGAAGCGGGCAGCGTAACTCGCGTGGTGAACGGAAGCGACGCCGGATCGAGTTTCAACCCTGAGACCAGGCCCGTATCTTCGGCGCCTCCCTTGGATGGAACCAAAAAGACGGACGCCGTTGCGGTTCCCGGCGAGCGATCGCTCTTATAATACGGCGACAGCGTCAGGGTGACTTCCTTGCCCGGTTCCACCATCGCGTGATCGAGCTGTCCGTGCAACGAGGACGCGAATTCGTACGCGGGCGTCCACGACAAGTTGTGCATGATGGCGATGCCCTGGAAATAGCAGCGCATGGCGTCGCCATACTTGCCAGCCTGGGCCGCTTGCTGCGCCTGCTGGCCCAACCGGTCGGCTTCCTGTCGCTGCTGGTCGCTGAGCGGCAAGCTGGCTTTCTGGGTGTTGTATCCAACCGACGTTCGGAGCGCGAGACCGGCGTCCTGGGCGGAAGCGACGAAAGACCATACGAAAATTAGTGGAAGAGCGCGACGGAGGAGCTTACGTGGCATGTGGCCGATTCTAGCAAACCGGCCTAATAGCCTGTGGCAGAAGTCTCTCTGCAGCCCGAACAGGACAAGCTAAAGCATATCCCACACTGTCCATCAAGCACTTACAAGGCTTGTGGGACATGCTTTAAGCTTGTCCAAGACTTCTGCCACAGGCTGCTAAGCCTCGATGCGTGGATCGGGTACCGGGTAACCGATCGCGAAATGGTAGACCACCTGGCCTTGTTCCGATGTGAGATTGAGATATCTGTGTACTTGATCGTCGAAAAATGCGCCGATTCCGGTCGCCCCCAACCCGAGCGCTTCGGCGGCGAGATACAATCGCTGTCCGATGGCGCCCGCCTCGAAATGCACATAACGATAGCCGCGGTCGCCATGGGCGCGGACGGCGCGATCAATGTCGGCAATCATAGAGAACGACACGCAGGCGTTGCCGGCAAGGTCCTGGCCGAGGCTCAGGCCCGCGGCTGCGACACGCTGGTCGCCTCGCAGGATCAACTCCAACTCAGCTCGATCGGG
>JBEKHQ010000157.1:0-6430 GCA_050012195.1 Bryobacteraceae bacterium
GCAAAGACGATGAACTTGCGAGCCCTGTAGCGCGCATCGGCCGGGCCAAAGCGCCGCGGCAGCGTTTGTTCGAGCACGCGGAACACCGCGTAAAGGACGAGGATTCCCACGGCCGCGGCAATGCACTTCCCGAGGAGCGAGAGCGAAACGGCCTGCTTGAGGAGATCATTCATCCAGCCACCAGCACTCCCAGTTTGCCACTAGTGGGCACTTTCCGCATTGCGCCGTGCCGTACTTTTATTTGACTACGGCAGCCGCCTTCTCTACCGGCGCCATCGGCGTCACGTTGGCGACGACGATGGCAAGTAGGTATAGAGCGAACGCCACGAGCGCCATCACCGCCGCGCACCGAAAGGCGCCGACAACGTTTCCTGGACTGACGAAAAAGGAACAAATGAGCGGACCCGCGCTAAGGCCGATGAGCTGCAGCGAAGCCAGCACCAGCACCACCTGCCGGGTTTTGTCGAGATCAATCAGCAGACTCACCTGATACGGGATCATGCCCAACCACATCATCCCGAAAATGGCGCACATCGCGATATAGGCGAACGGAGCGTGCATGTTGCCCATCGTTATAAGGATGGCCGTTTGTATCAACGTGCTCGCCAGCAGCATAACCTTAAAGGGAAGGCGCCAGGCAATGGCCGCGACCGCAAAGGTTCCGATGATCTGAAAGACCAGATCCGCTGAAATCGCGACGCCTACTACCTGGCCGGAGAAGTGAAGGTTCTCGCCGATACGCGCCTGATATTCCCAACCCGCTCCGTTGGCGGCGCTCTGCAGGAGCACTCCACATAATCCGATCAAAACCGCGGCCGTCCAGACCGGAGTGCCGGGCTTGCGAGGGGGCGCATCCTCAATCTCCTTGCCAAGCATGAAAGCCACAAGGGTCCCAACTGCCGCCATGGCTCCCAGGATCGCGAAACCGGCGTCGGCCCCAAAGCGAGGAATCACCGTCACCGGCAGAAGGTAGGACGCTACCACTTGAGGGATCGCTGAAACCATGAGGAACGTCGCGTTGAGCCGTTCAGGATGGCGCGCCCGCGCCATGACCATATTCGTAGTGGCAAGCAGCAGACCTTCCATTGCTCCCGCCACGATCCGCGAAACGATCAGCACATTGGCGTCATGGCTGACGAAAACCGCGGCATCGCACAATGCTAACGACAAGCAGACGGACGCGATGGTGCGGCGCGCCGATCCAAGTCTTATGAGTCGCGGTCCGAGCGCCGCGGCCAGCGCGAGCGCAAATACTTCCGCCCAGGCCACCCGCCCCAGCATGGCCTCGGTCAGGCGCTTCTCTTCCACCAAACCGCCTAGAAGCGCCGGTTGGATGCCCATGATCATGAATGACACGGTGCCGAGGAACAGGCTGGCGATCACGGTGGCCGTGGTGGCTGGCTGTGGCGTCAGGTGTTCAGTTGAGGACATTTCAGTCGCGCCCGATCGCGATAAAGCTAAACTTACCATCGTACGCTTGACAAGGTAAAATCCGCCCAACAGAATGGAACGAAATGGCCTGGACCAATAAGCGAAATAACGAACTGCGCGAACGCGCCCGGAAAGTGATCCCCGGCGGAATGTATGGGCACGAATCGACCGCCTCCCTGCCGGATGTATATCCGCAGTTCTTCAGCCGCGCGGAAGGGGCTCGGCTGTGGGACGCGGATGGGAACGAATACATCGACTATATGTGCGCGTACGGTCCCAACCTCTTGGGCTACCGGCATCCGGCAGTTGACGCTGCCGCCGCCGAGCAGCAGCGCTTGTGCGACACCATGACCGGGCCGCCCGAGATCATGGTGGATCTGGCCGAGAAATTCGTCTCGATGATCACGCACGCCAGTTGGGCGATTTTCTCGAAGAACGGCACTGACGCAACGACGATGGCGATGATGTGCGCCAGAGCCCACACCAAGAAGCGCAAGATACTGGCGGCAACGAAGGCCTATCATGGCGCCGCGCCCTGGTGCAACCCGTATATGACCGGTATCGTGCCGGAAGAGCGCGCGCACATCCTGTATTACGAGTACAACAATCCGCAGAGCCTGGAAGACACTTTCCGCGTCGCCGGTGACGACGTGGCCGGCGTGTTCGCATCCGCCTTCCGGCACGATGTTTTCACCGATCAAGATCTCCCGACGCTGGAGTACGCGCAGGCCGCTCGCAGGTTGTGCGATCAGACCGGCGCGCTGTTAATCATTGACGATGTCCGCGCCGGCTTCCGGCTGGCGCGCGACTGCAGCTGGTCGAAGGTGGGAATCCAGCCGGACCTAAGCGCCTGGGGCAAGTGCATCGCCAACGGTTATGCCCTGGCCGCGCTCCTCGGTTCTGACAAGGCGCGCGCCGCCGCCCAAAGTATCTTTGTCACGGGCTCCTACTGGTTTCAGGCGATACCCATGGCTGCCGCCATCGCCACGCTGAATGAGATTCAGACGACGGACTATCTGGAGCGGACGGAAAAGACCGGGGGCATGCTGCGCGAGGGACTGGCGAAGCAGGCCGCCGCCCACGGGTTCAGTCTGCGACAGACCGGTCCTGTGCAAATGCCGATGATCTTGTTTGAGGACGATCCCGACATGCGTTTGGGATACTGCTGGGTGGCCGAAGCGCTGACGCGCGGCGTCTACATGCATCCGTGGCACAACAATTTTATTTGCGCGGCGCTCACGGAAAGCGACATCGATCTGACGCTGCAGATCACGGACGAGGCTTTTAGGGCCCTAGAAAAGAAGAGAGCTGCGCTGGGGCCCGTGCAGCAACTGGCGGCGCGATTCGCGCACCTTCAAGAAGAAACTCTGACGGCGGCGCGGTAGTCGACTGGTTGAGACCGGCGCAGCGGGAAACGCTTAGCTTTAGTGGGCAATCCGCGGGCCGTCTATTCTCGGTCCCTGGAACCGGGGTCGGCCGCTTTCACGACCTCCACTTTTGCCAGTAGATCGGCGGTAACGTAGGCGATTTCGTGCGGCGATCCGACCGGGTAGCGTATTTTCGCAACCGGCTCCTCGAGAATTGCCGCCACTAGCTCGGCCACCCGATTCGGCTCTTCTGCATCCAGCTCCGACTGCGCGGCCGCCGTGATGGTCTGTTCAAAATGCTCGCGGTAATCGGCGTCCATGGAGTCCAGCGGAACATGCCGGCGTTTGGCGGTAAACCCGGTTCGAAAATCTCCCGGTTCCACCAAGGCCACGTGCACATTGAAGGCTCGCACCTCCATCGCCAGCGTCTCCGAGTAGCCTTCCAGCGCGAACTTCGACGCGGCATAAAAGCCCTGATAGGGAAGCGCGACGAAACCGGCCAGCGAACCGATGTTCACGATCAGCCCTCGACGCTTTCGCCGCATGCTCGGCAAGACCATTTGGGAGACGCGCACCACACCGAAGAAGTTGGTTTCAAGCTGCGCACGGGCGTCTTCGATGGGTGTAGCTTCGATCGGCCCCGCCACTCCGAACCCGGCGGCGTTGATGACTACGTCCAAGGCTCCGCCGCTCGCCTGGGTCGCCTTCCCGATGGCGTTGCCGATGGATTCTCCATCGTTAACATCGGCTTCGAAGCATCGCACGTCAGGGTGCATGTCTGGAGGAAACTGCCGCGAGACGCCGAAAACAGAGTATCCGCGGACCGCCAACAATTCAGCACAGGCCCGGCCAATGCCGGAGGACGCTCCGGTAACGAGAACGGAAGAATATTTCATGATGTCGCGAGTACCAATCGTACTGCACGAGCAGGGTCACGCGGGGAAACAACACTCCTGAGGCGGCGATCCTGGCTACAGGGCGTCGCGCGCCATTCCGGCCTTTCTAGGCGCCAGGGGCTTCGGAAGACACGAAATAGGCTTCCGAGAGATCGGGCTTTTGTTCGAGAGCCTGTTTCCAGCAGTCTCGCGCTTCGTCCTGTTTTCCCAAGCTCTTGAGCACGTGCCCGAGGTTTAACAAAGCCTCCGGGAATTGCGCCCGCTCATCGATCGCTTCCCGGTACAAGCGCGCCGCATCTTCGAGTTGTCCCGATTTTTGAAGCAGCAGCCCCGTATTGTAGAACAGCTCCGGACCACGCTCGCCCAGATCGATCAGAGCGGCCTGGTATCGCAAAGCGTTGTCGAAATTATTCTGCTCGACCGACAGAGCCGCCAGCGCCCGCAGCGCGTCGGCCGAAGCGGGATTGAGCGCCAGCAAGCCTTCGAATGCCTGCGACGCGCGCTCCAGATCGCCCGTCTTCCAGCAGGAGATGCCCAGGTTCAAATGCGCCTCCGGCCAATCGGAGCGTTTGTGGACGCAGGTTTCGAAGGCCTCCGCCGCGCCCCGGAAATCCTCCCGCCGCAAGCGCGAAAATCCGAGACGAAACCAGGCGTCTTCAAAATCGCCATTCCGGGCCACCAGTTTCGTGTAAATCCGTTCGGCTTGCTCCGATTCTCCTTGTTTCTCGAGAACGGCGCCGAGATTGCGCTCGACCTCCGCCAGCTCGGGAGCAATCGCGAGAGCGCGCTCGTAAGCCGAACGGGCTTGCTCCCAATCGCCGGACTCCTGATGGAGCGCTCCGAGGTTGATGTGGGCTTGTTTCGCGTCGGGCCGGAGGCGCGTGGCTTCCGCATAGGCCTGGGCGGCTTCCGCCCGGTTGCCGGTCTTTTGATAGGCGACGCCCAGATTGAACCAGTGATCGAAACTATCGGGGGTACACTCGGTGAGCCGGACGCAATAGCGCGCCGCAGCCTCGTAGTCGCTCAACGCAAACGCGCAACTCGCCAGCCCTTCGAGAGCCGTTAGCGAGTTCGGCCTGAGCGTCAGCAGCCTTTCCGCGCACTCCGCCGTCATGCCGTAATCCTGGGTGGCCAAGCCGATGTTGACCAGGTTCACCAGGCATTCCTCGGTCTTCTCGTCGCTGCCCAGCAGCGATCGGTAGATCCGCGCCGCCTCGGCAAACTGCTTTCGAAGCTGGAGCGTGACCGCGCGCCCGAACAGAGCGGTTGCGTGCTGTGGCTCGGCCCCCAGGATCTGATCGAAGCATTCCTCCGCCGCATCCGGCTTGTCCAGATGAAGCAGGCAGATTCCCAGGCCCAGGCGCGCCTCGCGTCGGCCCGGCTCCGCCACACTGGCCTTCTCGAAGAACTCCGCCGCCTCTTGCCAGCGCCCCAATCTTTCCAGGCACGCCGCCATGTTTAAGTTCCCGCCCGCGTGCCGGGGATTCATGCTCAGCACCTTGGCGTAGCTTCTGGCCGCGTCCTCGAAGAGATCGAGTTCAAACTGGATCTGCGCCTTGGCCGCGAAAACCCCCAGACTCTCGTCGCCGCCCTCGATCGCGCGGTTGACTTCCTCCAGAGCCTCCTGGAGTTTGCCCTCCAGGTGGAGAGAAACAGCCGCGGCCAGGGAAGCCGGTTTCACGCCAAGGGAACCATTGGCGGACGTTCTCGTCTTGTCGTCATTCATATTCATTCCGAATTAGTTGGAACCTTCGATGTCATAGGGCGCCAGGAAAGCGCACAGTTTTCCAAGCGCGTCGTACTGGTGCGTAACCTCCACCCATCGGAGCCGCGCCCTTTCCCCACGGTCGCAGAAGAAACCCACTCCGCCCCGCCGCAAACGGTTGTCGGACCAGAAGTCGACTACCTGGTCCTGGACCAGAAGAGTGAAGTCGCCGCCGTGCGCGTCCACGCTCACACGGTAGAACATGTCCGCGCGCGCCGTGATGGGCAAGGGCTTCTCGACGCGCGGGCCTGCTTTGCCGTTGATAACGGCGTACCGCACCATGTGAACCGTAGGTAGCGGCCCCGGCTGGACGATGACGAACTTTACCGCGTAATAGTTATCCAGATTCTTGGCTCGAAACGCGAATCCCATGGCCTTGCGATCGATTTCGCCCAGATACTCAAAGCGGTAATCCGTCAAATCCGTGGTGGGCTTGAAGATCGCAAGTGGCCCGGGTTCGACGAAACCCGACGCGTCATAGGACCAGGTGCTGGTTAGTTTCGAGTGACTGTTCCAGGCGTCCAGACCCGACCGGAAGTCATCGCTGAATACTACCGCCGCGCGGCCTGAAATATTTTGCTGCACGACCTTCCATTTCTGGGCTAACATCCGCCGCACCTTGTTTTTGGCCGCCGGCGCCGTGACGGGAGAAACGCTGAGACGCGGCCGCGAGGGAGCGATCGCCACCGCCAACAGCACGGGCAGTAACAGCGTCACCACCTTGAGTTCAAATGGCGCGTTCTTCCATGCCGACGCAAGCCAACGCCAGGAATGGACAATTCGAGTAACCAGCCCGACCGGGGACGCGGCCACCTGTTCCCCATACCCATCCGAGACTTCCTCCGGACTAAGCTCGATTCGGTCGCGAGCGACCGGCGATTCCTGGCATTCGACCTCCGGGATCGATTCGGATTCCATGGGAACGGCAGCGGAGTGGATGGGCGGAGCCGGCAGGTCAAAAGCGCTCGCCG
>JBEKHQ010000158.1:0-6387 GCA_050012195.1 Bryobacteraceae bacterium
GAGGGCGAAGAACGCGTGGTCATCGCGGTGGTGGGCGTGGGCGACGTGACCCCTTGTCTCGAGTCCGTAGAGGCGATGCCTCAGGTGGAAAAAGCGGTCCGCATCTCCGCGCCCTACAAGTTTGTCAGCAAGGAGTTTCACACCGAGCGGACGCGCGTCCGCGTCAACGGCTGCGAGATCGGCGGCGACGAGTTCATCGTCATGGCGGGGCCGTGCTCGGTGGAATCGGAAAAGCAAATCATGCAAGCCGCCGAGGGCGTTGCGCAATCCGGCGCACGGCTGCTGCGCGGCGGAGCGTTTAAGCCGCGAACATCGCCCTACGATTTTCAGGGACTCGAGACCGAAGGCCTCAAGCTGCTGGCCAAAGCCAAGCGCGCCACGGGGCTGGGTATCATCACCGAGGTGATGAGCGACCGGGATGTCGATCTGGTGGCCGAATACGCGGATGTGATGCAGGTGGGCGCCCGCAACATGCAGAATTTCGCGCTGCTGAAGACGCTCGGAAAATGCGGCCGGCCGGTCTTGTTGAAACGGGGCCTGAGTTCGACGGTAAAAGAGCTGCTGATGTCGGCCGAATACGTGGTGGCTCACGGCAATCCCAACGTGATTCTGTGCGAGCGCGGCATTCGCACCTTCGAGACCGTCACGCGCAACACTTGCGACATTGCGGCGGTGGCTGCGTTGAACGAGCTTTCGCATTTGCCCGTGGTTCTCGATCCGAGCCACGCCACGGGCAAACGCAGCCTGGTTCCCGCGCTTTCCCGCGCGGCGGTGGCTATCGGGTCGGATGGCTTGCTGGTGGAGGTGCATCCCACCCCCGAGAAGGCCATGAGCGATGGGGCGCAGTCGCTCGATCTCTCGCAGTTCCACAGAATGATGCAGGAATTGCGGCCTTACATCGACCTTTGGAAAGAGGCGCGCATGACACAGGCCGTGGCGGCGGTGTAACCTTGCCCTAGAGTGCGCTTCCGATTTCACGCCTGGCAACTGGTGGTTTTGTTGAGCGCGGCTTGCGTCGCCGCAGTGGCAGGGCTGCAGTGGTTTCGATTGCGCGGAGGGTTGTCGCCCGCCGAACTGGTGTCGTACCTGCCCACCAGTGACGCCAGCGTGATCTACATCGATGTGGAAACCATCCGTCGCTCCGGAATCCTGAACATGCTGGCCGGCTCCAAAGCCGCCGAAGAGATCGAGTACAAGCACTTCGTCGACGCCACGCTGTTCGACTATCGCCAGGATTTGGACGCGCTGGCCGCGGCCTTCAAGGACAATCAAACCTACTTTGTTCTGCGCGGGAGGTTTCACTGGAAGAACCTCATGGAATACGCCCGGCAACAGGGCGGCGCTTGTAATCACGGCTACTGCGTGGTCGCGGGGAGCCGCCCCAGCCGGCGCATTTCGTTTTACCCGTTGAAGCCGGACGTTCTGGCAATGGCGGTTAGCTCGGAGGAAACCGCGGCGTATCGGATCGCGCCGAAGTCCGGAAAACTGGAACTGGTGACTCCCAATCAACCCGTCTGGGCGCTGGTGCCGGTGACTGCTCTTAGCGACTCCGATGCCGTGCCCGCCGATGCCAAACCCTATGTTGCGGCTCTTCGGAATACCGAACAGATTGTGTTCACCATGGGAGGGGAGAGCGATCACATGGAACTCGCGTTGGACGCGATCTGCCGCGATGCCACGGCCGCCTCGACCCTGCTGGTAGACCTAGAGAGCGCCACCAGTACGCTTCGCACTTGGATGGCTCGCGAGCGCAAGCCGAGGAATCCGGCCGACCTGAGCGAGATTTTGCTGGCCGGAAGCTTTCGACGCGAAGACCGGCGCGTGTACGGACGATGGCCCGTATCGCGCGCGTTTGTGGACGCCATCGCGGAAGGATCGTACTAATCGAAATGGAAAAACGTACTCTCGGTAAAACCGGAATGGATGTCACGGTGCTCGGCTTCGGCAGCGCCGAAATCGGATTTCGCGGAGTTCCCCCGGACACCGTCCACAAGCTGATTAATGGCGCGCTGGACGCGGGCCTGAACGTCATCGACACGGCCGAATGCTATCCCACCAGCGAGGAAAAGATCGGGCAATCCGTGGCGGGACGGCGCAACGAGTATTACTTGTTCACCAAGTGCGGGCACGACGACAATGGCGATCACTGGAATCCGAAGAAGCTGGCCGAACAGATCGATCGAAGCCTGAAGCGGCTGGCCACCGATCGGGTGGATCTGCTGCAACTACATAGTTGCACCGAGGAACAGTTGCGGCAAGGCGACGTGATCGAGGTGATCCAGCGGGCGCGCGAGGCCGGCAAGACGCGCTACATCGGCTACAGCGGCGACGGCCAGACCGCGCTCCACGCCGTCGAATCCGGTGTTTTCGATACCTTGCAAATCTCGGTGAGCATCGCCGACCAGGAAAGCATCCACCTGGCCGTGCCGGCCGCGAAAGCCAAAGGCATGGGCGTCATCGCCAAGCGCCCCATCGCCAACGCGATCTGGAAAGAAACTTCGAAGCCGGACGCCTACTATCAGCATTATTGGGAGCGGTTTCACCAGTTGGATTACGACTTTCTCAAGGGAGACTTGCAGCAAGCCGTTTCCGTCGCTTTGCGATTCACGCTTTCCGTGGACGGCGTCCACACCGCCATTGTCGGCACCACGCAGCCCGAGCGATGGCGGCAGAATGCGGCGCTGCTCAAAGCCGGCCCTTTGGATCGCGCGCAATTTCAGGCCATTCGCGCTCGCTGGGACTCGGTGGCGACCCCGGAATGGGTGGGTCAGATCTGAATTGTGATATAGTGACTACCTGCGGGTTTTGTGTTAGTTCGCTTTTCCAACCTCTTTACGTAAGTGACAGGAGATCGTTATGAATCTTAGACCACTCCACGACCGCGTGCTCGTTCGCCGTCTGGAGGAACAGGAGTCCATGCGGGGCGGCATCATCATTCCCGACAGCGCAAAAGAGAAACCGCAGCAAGCCGAAGTGGTCGCAGTCGGAAGCGGCAAGCTGCTGGAGGATGGCCAGCGCGCGGCGCCGGATGTCAAAGCCGGCGATCGGATTCTATTCGGCAAATACTCGGGCTCCGATATCAGGATTGACGGCGAAGAATATCTGATTCTCCGGGAAGACGAGATTTTGGGAGTGCTCGGGAAATGAACAAGCTGGTCTGTCTGGTATTCATCGCGTTCGCCGGCATGGGCGCGGCATCGGCTCAATTAAAGCTGGCGGTGCTCAATTCGCAAAAGGCTCTGCTCGAGACCGACGATATCAAAAAAGCGCAGAAGGATCTCGAAGCCAAATTCAAGCCTCGGCAGGATCAGATGCTCAAGCTCGAAAAGGATCTGCAGGATATTCAAGCGCAGCTTCAGAGCGGCCGGCTGAATCAACTGGGCGAGCAGGAACTGCAGGCGACAGGGCAGAAAAAGCAGCGCGAATTGCAGCGCGTGCAGCAGGATTTGCAGGAAGACGTCGAGCGTGAGCGGACGGATATCCTGCAGAAAGCCGGCACTCGGATGCAGGAGGTGGTGAAGAAGGTGGCCGAGGAGAAAGGCCTCGATCTGGTGATCGACAGCGCTAATACGCATTTCTTCAAGACCACTCTCGAAATCACCGCCGATGCCGTAGCCGCTTACAACAAAACCTATCCGGTAAAATAGACGTAGGAATGTCCAGCTATCTGGAAGCCTACGGAGCATCCGAAGAGCATCGCGTCCAGCGAATCCGGCTGGTCAAGAACGGCGCGATCATCATCGCCGCCGTGTTGATTGTGGGGCTCGTTCTTTACGCCGTCTTTAAGAATCGTTCCGAGGAGCAGCAGGCCAAGACTTTCGTGGCGCTGATGCAGGCTCGGGATTACCAAGGGGCGTATCGGTTGTGGGGTTGCACCGACGCTCATCCGTGTCCCGACTATTCGTTCGCAAAATTCAATGACGATTGGGGCCCCAAGAGCGCCCACGCGGACGAGTCCTCGGCCCACATCGGACTTTCGCAATCGTGCGGTTCGGGCGTGGTGATCAGGCTGGAGTATAAAGGCTCCGAAGAGCCGGTCTCGCTGTGGGTGGAGCGCGGGACGAAAGTCGTAGGCTATGCTCCGTGGGAAGAGTGCCCGGGCAGGCACCTACACATCGGGGCTTGGTTGCGAAGCCTTTTCAATCACTAGGCTCCCGTCAAGGAACCACCACCACCTTGCCGAACTGCTCCTTGTTCTCCAGGCGCTGGTGCGCGGCGGCGATATCTTCGAGCGGATAGACTCGATCCACGATCGGTTTCAATTTGCCCCTGAACACAAACTTGAGCACTCGGTGCAACTCGCCCAGCGTGCCCATGAACGATCCGATGTAGGCTTGATGCTTGGTGAACAAGGGCCGTAGGTCGAGCTTGACGTCGTAGCCGGTGGTAATTCCGCAAGTGACCAAACGTCCTCCGGCGGCCAGGCTCTCGGTGCTCTTGGCCCAGGTTGCGGCGCCTACGTGCTCGAACACAACGTCCACGCCGCGCTTTTCGGTGATCTTTTTGACTTCCGCGGAAATATCCTGCGTGTAGTGATCGATGACGTAATCGGCGCCGAGGGCTTTGGCCTTGGCCATCTTGGCCTCGCCGCCGGCGGTGGCGATGACGCGGCACTGGAACATTTTCGCCACCTGGATGGCGGCCATTCCCACGCCGCTCGAAGCCGCCAGCACGAGCACGTCGTCACCGGCCTCGAGACCGGCGCGGGCGAACAACATGTGCCAGGCGGTCAGAAACACGAGCGGCGCGGCGGCGGCCTCTTCAAAGCTCAGGCTATCCGGAATCGGAATCACCGTATATTCGGGCGCGACCATATATTCGCAATCTCCGCCCGAGACGCCGCTGCCGAACAGCGTGTATTGCCGGCATTGGTTATCGCGGCCCGACAAACAGTACTCGCACTGCCGGCAGCTTACGCCGGGCGCAAGCAGCACACGCTGGCCTGGTTTGACGCGCCAGCACAGCTCGCCCACCGCCGACACAATGCCCGAAATGTCGCTGCCCAGAATATGCGGCAACGTTTTCACGCGAGGCATTCCCTGGCGGATCCATAGATCGAGATGATTCAGCGCGCAGGCTTTCACCTCGACCAGAACTTCGGTGGCTTTTGGAACCGGGACCGGGATGTCTTCGTACTTCAGCACTTCCGGTCCACCGTATTCGTGAATTCTGACGGCCTTCATATAAGTTTCTAATGATACCGCGAGCGCGCCTGCATGTGATATTGTGTGGCTGGCCGAGGTGTTCGATCGCGAAATGATTAGTCCGTTGCTACTTTGCGCGTTGTTGTTCCAGGCCGGCCCGCTAACGGCCGCGAAGCCGCTGATCGAAAACGATCGCGTTACGGTCTGGGAGGTGACCGCCGTCCGAAACGCGCGGCCGGTTGATGCCGTGGTTGTTTCCTTGGCGGGTACCGCGGAGTATTTGCCTAAGGGCGCGACTTCGAAAATCGCGGGACGATCGATATTAATCGAACTAAAGGATCATGCGTCGACTGCAATGGCTAACACCACCGGCTATCCACTCGCGTTTCCGCGGCCCGGTTCGAAGAAAATCCTGGAGAACGCGCGTGTGATCGTGCGGGATTATGCCTGGTCGCCGGGCGTCCCCACGCCGATGCATTTCCATGATAAAGACGTCGTCGTAGTGTATCTGGATGATGGCGAATTAACTTCGACAACTCCGGAAGGGCAAGTTGTCGTGAATCCCTACACGTTCGGCACAGTCAGGTTTAACCTCGGCAACCGCACGCACACCGAGACCCTGACGCGCGGAAAACAGCGGGCCATCATCACCGAACTGAAGTAGGAAGCGCTACCGATAACCGGCGGCTTGCAGCTCGAATAGCTCGGCGTAGCGGCCCCCCAAGGCGACCAGTTGCCGGTGCGTGCCTTGCTCCACCACCTCGCCGTCGGCTAAGACCAGAATCCGGTCGGCCATTCGCACGGTGGAGAAGCGGTGCGAGATGAGCACGGCCATGCGGCCGCGCGTCAGGTCGGCGAAGCGCAGGAAAACCTCGTATTCGGCGCGCGCATCCAGGCTCGCGGTCGGCTCATCCAGGATCAGCACTTGTGCGTCGCGCATGTAAGCGCGGGCCAGCCCGATCTTCTGCCACTGGCCGGCGGAAAGATCGACGCCGTCATCGAACCTTCGTCCGAGCATCTGCTGGTAGCCCAGCGAAAACTGCGCGATCAGCGGTTCGGCCAGGCTCTTCTGCGCCGCCAGTTCTATGCGCGGCTGATTCTCCAACTCTTCCACCCGTCCCAGACCAATGTTTTCGCGAGCCAGCATATCGTAGCGCATGTAGTCCTGAAAAATGACGCCGATTTCTTTGCGAAGACTGTCGACGTCGTACTCGCGCAGATCGACGCCATCCAGCAGAATGGC
>JBEKHQ010000159.1:0-6368 GCA_050012195.1 Bryobacteraceae bacterium
ATGGCGAGATCATCCAAAAATGACGTGCGCGTTCGAATCCACACCCGGATTCGTCACCGGGTGCGCGGCAGCGAGGAACGGCCGCGACTCGCGGTTTTCCGCAGTTTGAAGCATATTTATGCGCAGGTGATCGACGACCGCCGGGGCCACACCGTGGCTGCGGCCTCGTCGGGCGAAAAGAAGGGCGAAGCGGGCAACGGCGGCAACCTGGCCGGCGCCAAGGAAGTCGGTAAGTTGATCGCCGAGCGCGCCAAGTCGCAGGGCATTACCAAGGTTGTGTTCGATCGCGGAGGCTACCTCTACCACGGGCGCATCAAGGCCCTGGCGGATGCCGCCCGCCAAGCTGGATTGGAGTTCTAACGAATGGCTGCAACACCGTCGGCAAAACGAATCGACGCCGGGTCTCTGAATCTCAAAGAGCAGGTTGTATCGATTAACCGCGTCACCAAAGTGGTGAAGGGCGGCAAGAATCTCAGCTTTTCGGCGCTGATCGTGGTGGGGGACCCGGGCGCCAAAATCGTCGGCTTCGGCACGGGCAAAGCCAAGGAAGTTCCCGCCGCGATCAAGAAAGGCATCGAAGCCGCGAAAAAGAATCTTCGCAAAGTCAACGTGCTCGAGACGACGATTCTGCACGCCGTGCTCGGCCGCTTCGGAAGCGGGCTGGTGCTGCTGAAGCCCGCCCCGGAGGGAACCGGAGTTATCGCCGGAGGTCCGGTGCGCGCCGTAATCCAGGCGGTGGGGATCGCCAACGTGCTTACCAAGTCCATCGGTTCGCACAATCCCCACAACGTCGTGAAGGCCACCATCAACGCGCTCGAGCAGCTTCGCGACAAGGCGCAAGTGGCCGAGATGCGGGGAATAGCTCTGGAGAAGATCGGATAATATGGCGGGCGCAACCATCAAAATTAAACTGATCGGCAGTCCGATTTGCTGCCCGGAAAAGCACAAATCCATTGTCCGCTCGCTGGGTTTGAAGAAGATCAATCGCGTAGTGGTCCGGCCGGACGACGCTTGCTTTCGCGGCATGGTCGCGAAGATTCCGCATCTGCTCGCGATCGTGAAGGACTAATATGAATCTCAGCAATCTCAGGCCTCCCAAGGGGCAGAAGCAGAAGAGGCAGCGCATCGGCCAGGGAATGGGCACGGGGCGCGGCAAGTATTCCGGCCGAGGCGCGAAAGGCGCCCGGTCGATTTCCGGCTACAGCATTATGCGCGGATTCGAAGGCGGCCAGATGCCGCTCCACCGGCGGCTTCCGAAGCGCGGATTCACCAACGTTTTCCGCAAAGAGTACGCCATCGTGAACATCGGCCGGCTGGAACAGCTCGAAGGCGACAGCTTCGATCCAGGCCGCCTGCTCGAACTCGGCGTGATTCGAAAGCTCGGCTCCGGCCTCAAGATACTGGGATCGGGCGAGTTGAATCGCAAGATTTCCGTGAAAGCGAACGTGTTCTCGAAATCGGCTCTGGAAAAAATCCAGAAGGCCGGGGGCAGTGGAGAAGTGATTGAGGGATAGGTTCTGGAGACGTTTGAGGTAGCGAGATGAAGTTCTTCGAGGCCTTCGCCAATATTTTCCGGATTCCGGATCTGCGCAAGCGTATTCTGTTCACGCTCGCCATGCTGGCTATCTACCGTTTGGGCGGGCATATTCCGACGCCCGGAATCGACGCCAACCGGCTCCAGCAGTTCTTCCAGCAGAATCAGGGCACGTTGTTCGGGTTCATCGATCTGTTCAGCGGCGGGATGTTTCGCCGGCTGACCATCTTCGCGCTGGGCATCATGCCCTACATCACCGCGTCCATCATCCTGCAATTGCTTACCGTGGTCGTTCCGACGCTCGAAAAATTGCAGAAGGAAGGCGAGTTGGGCCGCCGCAAGATCACCCAATGGACTCGCTACCTGACCGTGATCCTCGCGCTGGTGCAGTCCTTTGGGATCGCCATGGCTCTGATGCGCTCGGAAGGCGGTTTCGTCCTGAATCCCGGCGTCGGATTCATGCTGATGACCATTCTCAGCCTCACCACCGGCACGGCGTTCATCATGTGGCTGGGCGAGCAGATCACCGAGCGCGGTATCGGCAACGGCATGTCGCTGCTCATTTTCACCGGAATCGTGGTCGGATTGCCGCGCGCCATCGACAACATTTACCAGCACGTGGCGGTCGTGCGGGATTGGACGCCCATCCATCTCATCATCATTCTGGCCGTCATGATCGCGGTGGTTGCGTTCATCGTCTTGGTGGAACGCGGCGAGCGCCGCATTCCGGTGCAGTATGCCAAGCGCGTGGTCGGACGCCGCATGATGGGAGGCCAATCCACCCACCTGCCGCTCAAAGTCAATGCGGGCGGCGTCATTCCGGTCATCTTCGCCTCCTCCCTGCTGGCCTTTCCAACCACACTGACGAACATGCAGTTTGTACGGAACAGCCCGTTCCTAAGCGGGATGCTCAGTTCCATCAGCGGAGCCCAGCCGCTTTATTACCTGTTGTTTTGCGTGCTGATCATTTTCTTCTGCTTCTTTTACGTTTCCATCATCTTCAACCCTAATGAAGCGGCGGACAACATGCGCAAGTACGGCGGATTCATTCCCGGCATCCGCCCCGGCAAGAACACCGCCGACTACATGAACAAGATTCTCACCAAGATCACGGTGGTGGGCGGTCTCTATCTGTCCATTCTCTCTTTGATTCCGCAGATCATGATCCAGGGCATCAAGTTGCAGCGCTTGCCGCTGGTCGGCAATTGGATCGACTCGTATTTCCCGCGCTGGCTTTTGGACGGGTTGAACGTCAACTTTTATTTCGGCGGAACGTCGCTGCTGATCGTAGTCGGCGTCGCGATGGATACCGTCAATCAGGTCGAGGCGCAATTAATTATGCGGCATTACGAAGGCTTCACGCCGCGCGCCGGGCGCATCCGGGGCCGACGAAGTGGCTTCTAAAGCATGACTTACGCCGCTGTGCTACACTGTGAATATCAACCTGCCACCGTGCGGCCCCCGGTGTGTTTGACGACCCGTGTTCGGCGATGATAATCCGAAAAAACAAGAAAGAGCTGGAACAGATGCGCCGCAGCGGATTGCTGGTCTGGGAGATCCTGCAGAAGCTGGAGCAAATGGTCCAGGAGGGCGTAACTACCCAGGACCTGGAAGCGGCCGCCGAAAAGATGATGCAGGATGCCGGCGCCAAGCCCGCTTTCAAAGGCTATTACACGCCCGCGGCCGGCAGCAAATATCCGTACGTGCTGTGCACGTCGGTAAACGAACAAATCGTTCACGGGATGCCGTCGTCCAAAATCAAATTGAAAAAGGGCGACGTGGTTTCCATCGACACCGGCGTCGAGTTGAACGGCTATTTCGGCGATTCGGCCATCACGGTTCCGGTGGGCGAAATCAGCCAGCCGATCCGGAAGCTGCTGGATGTCACCAAGGAATCCCTCGAGATGGCCATCGACAAGGCGCGCGAGGGCAATCGGCTGTTCGATATCTGCGGTACCGTGGAGCAGCATGTCGTCGAGAACGGATTTTCGGTGGTGAGGGAGATGGTAGGACACGGCATCGGGACCAAATTGCACGAAGATCCCCAGGTCCCCAATTACGTGGACCGCAGGAACGAAAATCCGCGGTTGAAGGAAGGCATGGTGCTGGCCATCGAGCCCATGGTGAACGCCGGCGCTTCGGATATGCGCGTTTTGTCCGACAAGTGGACCGCCGTTACCAAGGACGGTTCGGTGTCGGCTCATTTTGAGCATTGCGTCGCGGTAACCGAGAGCGGCCCGTGGGTTTTGACTCGGCCGTGACGTCGGTCGAAGCGGTGGTGGTGGATTTGCTGCCGAACGCCGTGGTTCGGGTGAAGCTGGAGAATCAGGATCTGGTTCTGGCTCACTCGGGCGCGGGCAGCAAGACCAACTTTATGCGGGTTCGGCCGGGCGATCGGGTGCAAGTGGAATTGTCGCCCCACGATCCGGGCCGCGGGAGAATTGTTCGGCTTTTGAAGTAGGCAGGGCAAGAACTGGTGGGAGTGAATATATGAAAGTTAGAGCGTCGGTCAAAAAGATGTGCGATAAATGCAAGGTGATCCACCGCGAGGGCGTGGTGCGCGTCATCTGCGTGAATCCGAAGCATAAGCAGCGGCAGGGATAAGGAAACCATATGGCGCGTATTGCGGGCGTGGATTTACCAGCGAAGAAACGGGCCGAGATCGGCCTGACCTATATCTACGGCATCGGGCGGACCCGTTCGCTGTCGCTTCTGCATAGGGCCGGCGTGGACGCGAATAAGAAGGTCGCGGACATGACCGAGGACGAGGTAAACAGGATCCGTACTTTAATCGAGAACGAAGGCTCCGTCGAAGGCGACCTTCGCAAGGAACTCTCGATGAACGTCAAGCGGTTGATCGAAATGGGTTCCTACCGCGGGCAGCGGCACCGCCGCGGACTCCCGGTACGAGGCCAGCGAACCCATACCAACGCCCGCACGCGCAAGGGCCCGCGCCGCGGAACGGTCGCCAACAAGAAGAAAGCGGCCGCCAAGACATAAGGATTCAGAATGGCTAAAGCTCCGGCAAAAACGGGTAAGAAAAAGACATTTAAGAAGAAGGAGAAGAAGGTTGTCTCCAGCGGCCTGGTGCACATCCAAGCCTCCTTCAACAATACGATCGTCACTTTCACCGACCTGGTGGGGAATGTGCTCGCCTGGTCCAGTTCCGGCTCGCTCGGTTTCCGGGGATCCCGCAAGGGCACTCCGTTCGCCGCCCAGCAGGCATCGCTGACGGCCGCCAACAAAGCCAAGGAATATGGATTGCGGACGGTGGAGGTTCGAGTGAGCGGTCCCGGCGCCGGCCGCGAGTCGGCGGTGCGCGCCCTGGCTACGGTCGGTATCGAGGTCAAGTCGATCAAGGATCGCACGCCGATCCCGCACAACGGCTGCAGGCCTCCGAAACGCCGTCGAGTTTAGTTGCAATGGACGCGCGATAAACGCGTTAAGCAGGATGAAGACCTCCGGGTTGTAAACTGCACCTTTTGATAGAGGAAGGTATGAAGAGGAATGGCTAGATATATCGGCCCCGTTTGTCGGCTTTGCCGGCGCGAGGGCATGAAGTTGTTCTTGAAGGGTGAGCGCTGCCACACCGAAAAGTGCGCTATCGAGAAGCGCAATTTCGCGCCCGGACAGCACGGCAAGGACCGCAAGCCGAAACTGGTCGGTTATGGCCTCCAATTGCGCGAGAAACAGAAAGCGCGCCGCTATTACGGCCTCCTTGAAGGTCAGTTCCGGAATCTGTTCGAACGCGCCTTCGCCACCAAGGGCGTCACCGGCGAACATCTGCTGAATTCGCTCGAACGCCGATTAGACAGCGTCGTCTACCGCATGGGATGGGGAACCAGCCGCAAGCAGGCTCGTCAACTGGTTCGCCACGGACACCTCATGGTGAACGGCCGCAAGGTAGACATCCCGTCCTTTGAAGTCCGGCCCAACGATGTGGTGGAAGTGCGCGAGAAGAGCAAGAATAATCCCACCATTCTGGCTGCGCGCGACGCCACCGCACACGCACCCTCGCCTAATTGGCTCGAGGTTGACCGCGAAAACTTAAAGGGCCGCGTCCTCGCGCAGCCCAAACGCGAAGAACTCGTCCAGATTCAGCTAAACGAACAGCTGATTGTCGAGTTGTATTCGAAATAAAGAACCGGTGGCCGGGAATCTACGTCTCCGGCAACCAGGAACGAAGGAACGATTCTATGTTTAAAGGTTTTCAGAAGCCGAAAAGATTAGTCGCCAATACCGAAACGCTGACCGAGCGTTACGGAATGTTCACCGCGCAGCCGTTCGAGCGCGGGTTCGGATCCACCATCGGCACCGGCCTGCGCCGCGTCTTGCTTAGCTCCATCGAGGGCGCCGCCATCACTTCGGTCCGTATCGAAGGCGTCGCTCACGAATTCAGCCCCATCCCGGGCGTGGTGGAAGACGCCACCGACATCATTCTGAATTTGAAGCAGGTGCCGTTCAAGATGATCGGCGAAGGCACCCGCATCGCCAAGCTCCGTGTCGATCGTCCCGGTCAGGTGCTTAGCGGCCAGATCGAGACCGATCAGGACGTCGAGGTTCTGGACCGTAACATGCCCATCGCCACGGTGGGCGAGGGCGGCAAGCTCAACATCGAAATGCGGCTGAAATCCGGGCGCGGCTACGTTGCCGCCGACCGCAATTACGACGAGGATCTGCCCTTGGGCTACATCCCCATCGACTCCGTTCACTCACCCGTGCGCAAGGTGAACTTCAGCGTCGAAGCCGCGCGCCTGGGCCAGATGACCGACTACGACAAGCTCACGCTCGAAGTCTGGACCAACGGCGCAATCTCTCCGCAGGACGCCATCGG
>JBEKHQ010000160.1:0-6361 GCA_050012195.1 Bryobacteraceae bacterium
CGGCGATGGTGGTGGGTTTCGCGCTGCTGACGCTGCACACGCACAAAGCGTATTCCACCAGCATCAACGTACCGTTCTTCAAATCGTTCAAACCGGATTTGCTCATCGATTCGCTGACGCACAACCGCTACACGTATCCGCTGGCCTTCGTCGGCTTCTACGCGTTCATGGTGCTGGTGATCGTCGGATCGTCCGACGCGGTGAATCTTACCGACGGGCTGGACGGCTTGGCGATCGGCCTCATGATCATCGCGGCCGGCGCCATGACGGTTTTGACCTATGTCACCGGGCACGCACGGTTCGCCGAATATTTGGACTTGGCGCGCTTGCCCGGCGCATCGGAGCTGACCGTTTTCTGCGGCTCAATGGTGGGAGCGTCGCTGGGCTTTCTTTGGTACAACGCGCATCCAGCGGAAATTTTCATGGGCGACGTGGGATCGCTGGCGCTGGGCGGAGCTCTGGGCGTGGTCGCGGTATTGATCAAACAAGAGATTTTGTTGCTGTTCATCGGCGGCGTATACGTGATCGAGGCGCTCTCGGTGATCCTGCAAGTGGGGAGCTACAAGCTGCGCAAGAAACGAATATTCAAGATGGCGCCGATCCATCATCATTTCGAGGCCCTGGGCTGGCCGGAATCGAAGATCATCACGCGCTTCTGGATCGCTGGGCTGGTGATGGCATTATTCGCGCTAACGACGCTGAAGCTGCGGTGATCTGAGTTGAAATGATATGGATCTGGCGGGAAAAAAAGTGGTGGTAGTCGGCATGGCGAAATCCGGAACAGCCGCGGTCAAGCTGCTGCTCGCCAAGGGCGCCGAGGTGCGCGCCGTCGACGAAAAGCCTCAACCCCCGGTGTTGGGCGTCCCCGTTCTGCCGCAGGCGGAAGAATCGTTCGGACGGCCGGATTTAGTGGTGATCTCGCCCGGTGTTCCCGCGGATCTTGCGATTCTCGAAGCCCTGCGGGCCCGCGGTATCCCTGTAATCGGCGAACTCGAACTAGCCGCGCCGTTTCTCCAGGGCGGCAATATAGGCGTCACCGGCACTAACGGCAAAACCACGACGACGGCCCTGACCGGACACATCCTGCGCGAGGCCGGCATCGCTTCCCAGGTGGGCGGGAACATCGGGACGCCGCTGACGGCGATGGTGGAAACTTCGCGTCCGGATCAATGGAACGTGTTGGAACTTTCGAGCTTCCAACTCGAGACCGTGCAGAGCTTCCACGCCCCGATCGCGGCGTGTCTCAACATGACGCAGAACCATCTCGACCGACATCACACTTTTGAAAACTATGTGAACGCGAAAGCCCGGCTGTTCGAGACTCAGCGCGCGGGCGATCTCGCTGTGTTGAACGCCGACGATCCAGTGACGGCCGGGTTAGCCAAACGCACGCCCGCGCAGACGGTCTGGTTCAGCGGCACGCATCCGGCGTCCGGCGCCTGGCTCGATCAAGACTACATTCTTCTCGAAGGCGAGCGGCTCCTGAACGTCCGCGAGCTTCGTCTGCGCGGCCGGCACAATTACGAAAACGTCATGGCCGCGGCGCTGATTGCCGTTCGCGTCGGGGCGAAGCGCGCGCAAATCGCCGGCGCGGCGGCGACTTTTACCCCGGTTGAGCATCGCCTGGAACTGGTGCGCGAACTCAACGGCGTCGCCTATTACAACGATTCCAAGGCCACCAGCGTGGATGCCACGCTCAAAGCCATCGACGCTTTTCCCGGCGGACTTTGGATTATCTTGGGCGGCAAGGACAAGGACAGCGACTATACGGTCCTGCGCGATCCATTGCATGCCAAGGCGCGCGCCGCGTTGCTGATCGGCAAAGCCGCATCCAAGATCGCCAGTCATCTGGGCGACGACGCTGTGCCGATTCTGCTTTGCGGAACGCTCGCGGCCGCCGTCGACCGAGCTTACCAATCCGCTCGGCCCGGCGACACAGTGTTGCTCGCGCCCGCCTGCGCCAGCTTCGATCAGTTCGAAAGTTACGAGCACCGCGGGCGGGTTTTCAAGGAACTCGTCCAAGGGCTGGCCGGAGGGAACGCGTAGTGGCGCAGCGGCTCAAAACGGACTGGCTGCTTTTTGCGACCGTTCTGGCGATGGTGACGTTCGGTATCGTCATGGTTTACAGCGCGTCGTCGGTAGCGGCGGAGCTGAACCCGAAAATCCACTTCAGCTTTCACTATGCCGGCCACCAACTGGTTTGGGCCGTGGTGTCGTTCATCGCGCTCATGTTTTTCAAACGCCGCGATTATCACCGGCTGCAGAACGCCGGCTGGGCCTTCGGGTCGCTGGGCGTCGTCCTGTTCCTGCAGATTCTGGTTTATTTCTTCGACAGCAAGACGCATCGCTGGTTTCGACTATCCGGGATCGGGACTCTGCAGCCGTCCGAATTCGCCAAGCCGGCGCTGATCCTATTTTTTGCGTACTTCGTCACGCAGAAGCAGGACGCGATTAATTCGCGTCGCACCGTGGCGGCGGCCGTGATGGCGGTTGCAGTGCTGGCTACCTGCGTCGGATTCGGCGATTTGGGCACGGCCATCGTGCTGGTACTGCCGGCCGCGATCGTTTTCTATGTGGCCGGATTGCAGCGCAAGTTTGTCGCAGCGGCGCTGGCGGCGGGGCTTCTGGCTTCGCTCGCCTTCGTCGCATCCAAACCGTATCGCATGGCGCGGATCATCGGCTTCTTCGATCCGGACTACAAAGTAATCGGTTACTTCGATCCCGACGAGCGGATCAAGAAGTATGTGAACGAATCCATAACCACTCGGGATACGGGTTACCAGGTTCGGCAATCCAAGATCGCCGTGGGCAGCGGCGGCGTGCTGGGGCTGGGACTGATGCAGGGCAAACAGAAAATCCTGTACCTGCCGGAAGCTCACACCGATTTCATTTACGCTGTGGTGGGCGAGGAATTGGGACTGTTCGGGTGCGGTGCGCTGCTGGCCGGGTTTATGGTGATTCTCTGGCGCGGCATGCAGCTTTGCTGGATTACCGAGGATCCCTTCGGGCGCTATCTGGCTTTGGGCCTGACATCGTCCATCGTGGTTCAAGCGTTGATCAACATGAGCGTCGTGCTCGGCATGGGCCCCACCAAGGGAATCCCGTTGCCCATGATCAGTGCCGGCGGCAGTTCGCTGCTGAGCACTTTGATTTGTTTGGGAATGCTGCTGAGCGTCAGCGAGCATAGCGAACATGCGGTGTAAGGCGCGGAATGCGGATGGAACGCTATGGCGACCATCATGATGGCCGGAGGCGGGACGGGCGGACACGTTCTTCCGTTGCTGGCCGTGGCGCGGGAGTTGAGAAAGCGTGGCCATCAGTGTGTTTTTGTGGGCACGCGGACAGGGTTCGAAGCCAAGCTGGTGCCCGCCGAAAACTTTCCCTTGGAATTTATCGAGATCGGCGGATTGAAGAGCGTCGGCGCGGCGCGCATGCTCCGCACTCTGGGCCAGCTTCCGCTCGGCATCTTACGAGTGCTTTCCATCATGCGTAAGCATCGGCCACGCGCGGTGTTCAGCATGGGCGGGTACGCCGCCGGTCCGGTGGTGCTGGCGGCTGTGTGGAAACGGCTGCCGGTGATCGTCATGGAACCGAACGCCGTGCCGGGCTTGACCAATCGCCAGGTGGGCCGCTTCGTAAAGCGCGCGCTGCTCGGTTTTCCTCAAGCCGCGCGATTCTTTCCGCCCGGCAAGAGCGAAGTCACCGGTCTTCCAGTTCGCGCCGAATTCTTCGCCATCCCGCCTAAGCCGCGCGAACCGAAGCTGACTATCTTGATCACGGGCGGCAGCCAGGGTTCGCGGACGCTGAATCAGGCCGCCGTCGGAAGCTGGCGCTATTTTCGGGAAAACCAAGTGCCCGTTCGGTTCATCCACCAAACCGGATCGGCCGGGTATGACGGCCTCGCGCGCAAGTTTTGGGAAAGCGGCATGGAAGGCGAGATCGTCCCGTTTATTGACGATATGCCGGCCGCGTTTCAAAAGGCCGACCTGGTGATCTGTCGCGCGGGCGCGGGCGCCGTTGCCGAGTTGGCCGCCGCGGGCAAGCCGTCTATTCTGGTGCCGCTTCCAAATGCCGCCGACGACCATCAGCTTCGTAATGCCGAGGCATTTGTCCACGCGGGCGCGGCCGAGTTGGTGCTCGACCAGGAGATGGATGGCGGCCGGCTGTTTGAGGAAGTGGGGAAGTTGCGGCCGCAGCCCGAGCTCCTGAAGCGCATGGGCGAGCGCGCCCGTTCGTTCGCGCATCCGGACGCCGCGCGGCGGGCAGCCGAAGTGGTGGAAAGCACGGTCGCCCGTTGACATTGCGCCCGAAAGCCGAAACAATAAGTATTAAAAATGTTTTTTAAGAGACAGCACCTGCACTTCGTCGGCATCGGCGGGATCGGCATGAGCGGAATCGCCGAGGTGCTCCTCAATTTGGGCTATCAAATCAGCGGCTCGGACCTCAAGCTCACTCCGATCACCGAACGTCTGGCCTCGCTTGGCGCCACGATCCACGAAGGCCACCGGGCGGCGAACGTCCAGGGCGCCAAGGCGATCGTGGTGAGTTCGGCCGTGGATGCAAGGAATCCGGAGGTTCAGGAAGCCCGGCGATTGCAAATCCCGGTGATTCCGCGCGGGGATTTGCTGGCCGAGCTGATGCGCCTGAAATACGGGATCGCGATCGCCGGCAGCCACGGCAAGACCACCACGACATCGATGACGGCCACGGTGCTCAACCTGGCCGGCTTCGATCCCACGGTGGTGGTGGGGGGCAAGGCGGCTTCCATGGGCGGCGCCAATGCGCGCGTGGGCCAAAGCGATTTTCTGGTAGTCGAGTCGGACGAAAGCGACGGGTCGTTCCTCAAGCTCAGCCCGATCGTCGCGGTGGTCACCAACATCGATCGCGAGCATCTGGACCACTACGCTTCGATCGTCGATATTCGCCGCGCGTTCCTCGAGTTTATTCAAAAGGTGCCCTTCTACGGCGTCGCCATCCTGTGCCTGGATGACGAAAACATCCAGCAGCTTCTTCCGTCAGTGAACCGGCGCAACATCACCTACGGCCTAAGCAACCCGTCGGCCCTGCATGTGGCGAGCGCTAATTGCGGGCACTTTGAAAGCCGCTTCAACGTTCGCGCGCACGGGCGCGATCTCGGCGAATTTCATCTGCGAGTGCCGGGAATTCACAACGTGCTCAATGCCACCGCGGCAATTGCCGTGGGGCTGGAACTCGAAGTGCCGCTCGAAACCATTCGCGAAGCCATCGCGTCGTTCACCGGCGTCGACCGGCGATTTCAGACTCGCGGCGAAGCGCGCGGCGTTACCGTCATCGACGACTACGGCCATCATCCCACCGAGATTCGCGCCACCCTCGCCGCCGCGCGGCTGTGCAATTTCGGCCGCATTCTGGCGGTTTTCCAGCCGCATCGGTACACGCGCACGCAACATTTGATGGACGAGTTTGCCAAAAGCTTTCATCAAGCCGACCTGGTATTCGTGCTGGACATTTATGCCGCCTCCGAACCGCCCATCGAGGGGATCACGGCGGGAGCGCTCGCGCAGCGAATCCGCGATTGCGGCCATCGAGCCGTGGAATACACCGGCGCCATCGAGCGGACGGCGGACGCCGTGGTCCAGCACGCGCGCGATCGCGATTTGGTGTTGACGCTGGGAGCGGGCAACGTCTGGCAGGTGGGCGATCGCGTTCTCGAAAAACTGCGGGAGGCGGCGTAGATGGCGCACGATTCCGCAAAAAAACGCCGCGCGCTGCCGGTACGAACCATTGTTCGCTACGGCCTGATTGCCGTAGGCATGTGTCTGGCGCTGGCCGGCGGCATATCGGCTTCCGAGCGCCTGCAACAATTCCTGATCCGCGACGCTCGTTTCTTTTTGCCGGCCCCGGTGGACTACGGAGCGGAGAGCCCCAATCTGGAGCTGCGTGGAGTGACGTATGCTTCCCGCGCCCGAATCCTGCGGCTGTTTGACCCGGACTACGGCCGCAGCCTCTTTGAGTTTCCGCTGGCGGACCGAAGAAAGGCCCTGTTGGATGTCAGTTGGGTTCACGACGCGTCCATCGAACGCATCTGGCCGAATCGCATCGTGGTGGCTGTCGCGGAACGCAAGCCGGTGGCTTTTGTCCGAGTGCCCTCCGACGGCATGACCCGCTGGGCGCTGATCGACGACGAAGGCGCCATCCTGGAGCCGCCGCTCAAGGCGCCGTTCCGGCTGCCTCTGCTGGCCGGAGTCATGCTGGGCGAGAGTCCCGAAAAGCGCGCCAAGCGCGTTCGCAGGATGCAGCAACTGCTCAGGGAACTGGGCAATCTCGCCGACAAGGTTTCCGAAGTGGACGCGAGCGACCTGGATAGCTTGCGAATCTCCGA
>JBEKHQ010000161.1:0-7232 GCA_050012195.1 Bryobacteraceae bacterium
AATTTGCCCTCGGCCACCAGCCTTTTGGCCGTCTCGCGCAGATTCTCTTCCGTTTGACGGCGCTCGGTCACATCCCAGTTGACGCCGGCCATGCGCAGCGGCTGGCCGTCGCCGCCGTAGTAGACTTTTGCGCGAACCATCAAGGCCCGGACGGTTCCATCCGGCCATACGACGCGGAATTCCGTGTTGTATTCGGCCCGGCGTTCGATGGCCGCCGCGACGGCTTGCTGCATGCGCTCGCGGTCGTCCGGATGCACCAGCGCCGCAAATCCCTCGACGGTTTGCGGAAACTCTCCGGCAGGAAGGCCGAACAGGATGGAGCAATTCTCGTCCGCCTGGATGAGGTTCGGGGTGATTTCCCAACTCCAAACGCCGATCTCGGAGGAACGCAACGCGAGGTTTAAGCGCTCTTCGCTTCGCGCCAGCGCATCCCGCGCTTCCCGGAGTTCCCGAATGCTCTCGGTCTTGATCTGGTTAAGTTGTTCGAGTTCGAAATTTTGTTTGGCGAGTTGGCGCTGCGTGTTGACCAGCTCGTTATTGAGGCGAGTGAGGTCGTTATAGTGCTCGTGCTTAAAGCCGTCGCCCACCTCCTTCAACGACATCTCCTTCAGCCCGAGGCTTAGCCAGTTGACCTCTTCGTTCTGGATACGCATCAGGTGGTCGAGTAAGCCGCGCGTTTCCTGGCTCGCTCCACCCAGAATCAACAGACGGCCGCCCACGATGCAGCCATTGAACGAGAGCGTGAAACAAGGTCCGTTTTCCCCGCCGACTTGAAGTTCCCAATCGAACGCGGATTGGCGCGCGCGGATCTCGTGGAGGAAGCTGAGACCCTTCGCCAAGTTGCCCGCGGCCAAGCCCGCGGTGAACCGGCGGCCAGGCGCAAAACGATAACAGAGCGATTCCGGCGGAGATCGGGGAAGCGGGGATCAAGCGCACCAGCCCCCGGCCACGACCAGGGCCTCGGCGGCGTCGCGAGCGTAGCCATCGGCGCCGACCTCTTCCCACAATTCGGGCACGGAATTAAACGGCGCCCCGCCCACCAGGATGCGCGGCGGATTTCCGGCGGCGCGCGCGGCGGCGATTAGATCGGCCACGGCATGGACGTGGAACGACATGGTGGCTGAAATCGCCAGGACGTGCGGCTTCCGTTCGGCCACCTGCTCGAGCGTGGCGGAAAGGGGCGTGTTCGCCCCCAGATAGAACGTATCCCAGCCTGCCATCTCGAAGAAATCGCTAACCATGCGCACTCCGATTTCGTGCAGATCTCCGCCCACCGCGGTGGACACCAATCGGCGGCCGTTCCTCACGTCGGAAAAGATGCGGGGATAAAGTTGCGACATGATCAACTGAGTGCACGCGGTGCAATAGTGTTCCTTGGCGACGCCGATCTGGTTGGAATGCCAAAGCCGCCCTACTTCGCGCAGCACGCGTTGAAATACGTGCAGGTAGATGTCCCGCACCGACGTTCCGCGGTCAGCCTCTGCCAGGATCAAATTGCTGGCGGTGTGGCGTTCTCCTCGAAGCAAAGCCGCCAGAAAATCGCGCGCCAGAATGTCGAGCGCCGCGGTTCCATCGAGGTAGCTGGGAAGTTCGGGCAATGCGCCTTCGATCTTCCGCAGGGCCGCATCCAGATACTCGGACGCCAGTGCGCCGCCCGCGCCGTCCAGTTCCACACCCAAAGTTGTGCGCAGCAGCTCCAGATTAAAGGCCAGCGTTTCACCGTCAATATTCAGCCGAGCCAGAAGCGCCGCCGCCCAGGCGACGTATTCGGTAAAAAGCGGGGGATGGCCGAAGCTAAGAGCTTCCGCGAGGTAATCGAGATGGAAGCGGTTATCCTCGGTACATTTCCGCCTGGCACCCTTCCAACGCTGTTCCAGCTGCGGTCTTGCCTCGAAGTAAAGGCTGGTGACGCGCTCGGCGATCGCCTGGCGGTGCTCCGTAAGGACGCGTGCGGCATCCACTCCGTCCGCATTCAGTCGCACAGACGCTCCATCACCACCACTTGCGTGAGCGCGGCGTCCAGCTTGAGGCCCTTCGGGATGCCCTGATGCGAGGCGTGGTGCGCATCGCTCGCATGCCACTGGCGGAATGCGGATTCGGTGGTCCAACGCGTGGCAAGGAAAAAGATGGATGCGTCGCGGCTGTCAGTGAATACTTCCAGGCCCAGGAAGCCCTCGGATCGTTCCACCAGCCGGGGGCGGTTCAGAAAGGCGCGCGCGACCGCGTCTTCCAAGCCATTCGACACTTTGAACCTGGACAACGCAAGGATCATGACCTTCCTTACTTGTGAGACCCTACTTGAACATATCTCCTGATAAGTTATCGACCGGAGTTCCAATAATGGTTAATAATTCCGACTAACTCTCGAGTATTAAGTAACCTGTCGCACAATGAGGCCAGAATATCGGCCTAGGCGCGTCGCGGTCAGCTCGTATGATCCAGAATGATCTTCCACTCGCGCTTGGCCTTGTGGAAAATCAGTGTGAAGATCCCGTTCGCTTCGCCGCCGGCAGTGGCCGGCCGATCCAGATGGAACCGCCCGAGGACGTATGCGTAGTCCGGTCCAAGCAGCCGTATTTCGAGGTCGGAGAATCTGAGCGTGCCCATGTTCTCGCGAGTGGGATAGCGCTTCTTGTAGTTTTCCAAGACCTGCGCGTGGCCTTTCACTATGGTGGCGCCGACGAAAGTAGTGGACTCGGAATTGTCGTACCCCGCCATGTATCGGGCGATGTCACCCCGGTTCCAAGCCGCCGCTTGATCGTCCAGCACCTTGCGGATGTCACTTTCCGGAGAAACGGCACACAAGGGCAGCGCCAGGAGAAGCGGAAGCAAACGGATCATACCAGCAGTTTACTAATGAAACGGCCTGGACGGCTGTGTCTGGTATCTCTCCGGCGATGGGCGTGGTAAAAATGAGCTATGGTACGACTCGATTCAGTGCTCAGTTCCTGGAAGTCAATTCGCGAAGACACGGCTCAAGCGGTAGAGGATTTTTCCGCCCAGGAGCTGGACTACAAACCGACCGCCGATTTGATGACCTTCGGCGCGATCGCTCGGCATGTTCTAGAGGCTGGCTACGGCGTGACGGGGCTGTTGCTGGATGGTGTCGTCGACATGACCACGCCCCAATTGCGGGAAACGATGGGCAAGTACGTCGCCGAACTGCCGAAGACCGAAGGCGCTGGCGCGTTGGCCAACGAACTGCGGAGCGCCATGGAAAAGCGCGCCGCCCAACTCGCCGCCAAGCCGGCCGAATTCTTCGCGGGCGAAGTCACACGGTTCGACAAGCAGCGGGTTACGCGTCTGGAAATGTTGCAAGGGCTCAAGGAACATGAGCTGACTCATCGCTCTCAACTTTTCCTGTATCTTCGATTGAAGGGCATCGTGCCGCCCACCACTCGGCGGCGGATGGCGCAGGCCAGCGCATAGCCCATCGGCGAAAGGTCTTGCACGGAAAACGGGCTTCGGGAGAAAAGCGATGGTTAACTGTCCAAACTGCGACGCGGCGATTGACTTGGATGAGGACGAGCTGGACGAGGGTGACACGCTGACCTGCGAGGAGTGCGGCGCCGACCTCACCATCACCGGCCTCGATCCGTTGGAGGTTGAAACCACGGAAGACGAAGAGGAAGACGAAGAGGAAGAGGACGAAGACTTCGATTACGACGAGGACGAAGATGAGGACGAGGAGGAAGAAGAGAAGGAAGAGGATTGGCATTAGTCTGGGGCTCTTGCTGATCGCGCTATCTCCCGCGCCGGCACAAACGAGGCGAGCATCGGCCGCGGCCTACGGAGTGGTGGCGGGCTCCGTGTTCCAGGAATCAGGATACTCGTTGCCGAACGCCCAAATCACGCTGATCCCGGATCCGCAAGCGAGCAGCTCCCAGGGGAAGCTCAAGAAGCTGGAATCCGTCTCCGATGCGCGCGGCGAGTTTGCGTTTCACGTTCCACCCATGCACTACATCATCAGGGTGAAAGCCAAGGGCTTCGAAAGCCAAGAAAAGCCGGTCGAGCTGGCGGGCGAGGGGCGTATCGACGTAACGTTCCAGTTGCACCCGGAGTCGAAAAAATAAGGCGCCCGGCCATGAAATGGAGAGCGGCGGGTTGGGTGTGCGTGCTGGCCGTGTTCGTAAGCCACGGACTGGTTGGGCAGCGAACCCGGGCGTCGGAAGAGGATACCGACCGGCGTTCGGTGCAAGGAATTGTAACCGACGCCGCCGGCAACCACGTGGACAAGGCGGTGGTGCAACTGAAGAACACCAAGACGCTGCAGATTCGGTCTTTCATCACCGAAACCGACGGCGCGTATCATTTCGCCGGGCTCAGCACCGATGTCGATTACGAATTGAGGGCCGAGCACGACGGGCACAGAAGCCCTTCCAAGACGCTGAGCGTGTTCAATTCCAAGAAGGTCGCCACCATCAATTTGAAATTGAAGAAGACTTGAAACCGGCCACGATTTTTCGCGCATAATGGATTCCGAAGGATCCAGCCCGGCCCTGCTCGACTTTCGCCGCCTATCCGTCATGCGCGGCGAACGGTTGGTTCTGGACGACGTAAACATTCGGATTGAATCCGGCGAGCATGTCGCCATCCTTGGGCCGAACGGTTGCGGCAAGTCTACCTTGATCAAAACCATCGCGCGCGAGTGTTATCCGCTGGCGCGGCCCGGCGCCTCGCTGACAATTCTGGGGCGCGAGGTTTGGAACGTTTTCGAGCTGCGCTCCCTTCTTGGCATCGTGTCGAACGATTTGATGAGTACCTGCACTCGCGAGATCACGGGGCTGGAAGTGGTTCTATCCGGCTTTTTCAGCAGCATCGGCATTCAGCCTTATCATGGCGTCACGGCGGAAATGCGCCGCAAAGGCCGGGCTGTTTTGGAACTGCTGGAGGTTCCGCATCTGGGGGATCGGGAAATGACGGCGATGTCTTCGGGTGAAGGCCGCCGGATACTGATCGGCCGCGCGCTGGTGCACGATCCCAGGGCGCTGTTGCTGGATGAGCCGAGTAATAGCTTGGATCCGCACGCGGCGTTGGAACTGCGCGGCGCGCTCCGTAAGCTGGCCCAATCCGGGATCGGAATCTTGATGGTCACTCATCACCTTCCCGACATCATTCCCGAAATCGAGCGGGTGATTCTATTGAAGGCGGGGCGCGTCTTCGCGGACGGAGACAAGACCGGATTGCTCACCGCCGGCCGTTTGTCCGATCTATTCGGCCTTCCGATTCAGCTCACGCGCTCGAATGGCTATTATCATTTATGGTAATTCTCGATGATCGGTGGAACGTTTCAGGATTTGCGCTACGGCGTTCGCATGCTGGCCAAGCACCCCGCGTTCACCGCCGTCGCCGTGCTGACGCTTGCATTGGGAATCGGGGCGAATACCGCGATTTTCAGCATCGCGAATGCGGTGTTGTTCCGTCCGCTGCCCTATGAAGACCCTGGCCGCCTGGTCATTGTAACCAACGCTCGCGGCTCCAATCGCCGGTCATTCTCTTTGGCTCGCGCGGTGTTCATTGAGCGGCATAGCGCCAGCCTCGCCGGGTTCGCTGCATTCGTGTCGGAGAACTTCAACTTGACCGGCCGCGGCGAACCGGAGCTGCTGCCCTCCGCGCGAGTGGCTTGGAACTTTTTCGATCTTCTGGGCGTGCGGCCCGCTCTGGGACGCGCTTTTCTCCAAGAAGAGGATCGGCCCGGGGCCCGGCCGGTGGTGGTGATCAGCGACTCGCTGTGGAAACGACGCTTCGGCGGCGACCCGGGCGCGATCGGCCAATCCCTAACGCTCAATTCCACCGACAGCATTATCATCGGCGTGACGCCGCCGGATTTCGAATTCGCGCCGCTGGGCCGCGCCACCGACATCTGGTCGACGCGAATCTTCGAAACTAACTCCGTTCCCGCCCAGCAGGCTCGCGCCGGCGCCACCTATCTGATCGCGATCGCGAGATTGAAACCCGGCGTGCCGCTCGATCGAGCGCGCTCGGAAATGGGCGTTCTCGACGCCCAGTATCGCCCGGATCATCTGAATTCCTCCGACGCCGACCCGTCGCAAAGCATCAGCTTGGATCCGGTGCAGGAGCTCATGGTCGCCAACGTCCGCGCCGCCGTACTGGTGCTGTTCGCCGCCGTCGGATTGGTTCTACTGATCGCGTGCGCGAACTTGGCCAGCCTGCTGCTATCCCGGTCGCTCGCGCGGCGCAAGGAGATGGCCGTACGCAGCATCCTGGGAGCCAGCCGCGCAGGAATCATTCGACAATTGTTGGCCGAAAGCGTGCTCATCGCGCTACTGAGCGGCGGCCTGGGATTGGCGCTCGCCGGTCTCACTCTGCGCTTGGTTTCCCAACTGTTGCCGCGAGTTCTGCCGCGCATCAATCCCATTCGCGCGATGGATGCCCAGGTGCTCTTCTTCACCCTGGCAGTGGCGCTGCTCACGGGGATCTTGTTCGGATTGGCGCCCGCGCTCCAGCTATCCAAAACCGATCTCCAGGGCGTCCTTCGCCAGGAGGGCCGCGGAATCACAGGAGGCAAGCAACGCAATATGACGCGGAGCGTGCTGGTGGTGGCGCAAATCGCGCTGTCGATGACGTTGGTGATCGCCGCGGGATTGCTTATGCGCAGCTTCGTGAGCCTGGAAAACGTGAGATTGGGATTCAACCCGGATCGCGTGCTCCTGATGAACGTCGCCCTGCCTCCCTCGCGGTATTCGAGTACGGCGCAGATCGCCGGTTTCTTCGATCGGGTTCTGGAACAGGTGCGCGCGTTGCCCGGAGTTCGCGCCGCGGCGGTGTCTTCCGCGCTTCCTCTGAACCCCACGCGATATCTCTCGATGCTGCCGGAAGGACAGCCCGAAGTTCCCATCCCGCGGCGGCCATCGCCCTCCATTCAGGCGATCAGTCCCTCCTTTTTCGAAACGATGGGTATCCCGCTGCTTCATGGACGCATGTTTACGGCTCGCGACAAGGAGGATGCGCCGCCGGTCGGGATCGTGAATGAAGTGTTTGCACGGCGCTTTTGGCCGAATGAGAGCGCCGTCGGTAAACATGTTCTGTTAACGAGCTCGCTTCGGCCCGTGGAAATCGTGGGCGTGGCCGGCGACGTGAAGAATGTCGGCTTGGGCCTGATCACGACGTGGGAGGTTTACTTTCCGCTGGCCCAGCGCGCGGCGCAGTCCCTGAATCTGATTGTGCGCTGCGACGGCGATCCGCGCGGATTGGTGAGCCCCGTTCGCGCG
>JBEKHQ010000162.1:0-6358 GCA_050012195.1 Bryobacteraceae bacterium
AATCACGCTGCGGCGGCATTTGGCCGAAGTTTACGGTCGCATGGGCGACCGCGCCAATGAAATCACGTACTATCAGCAGGCTCACGAATTGGCGCCCGATGACGTGACCGAGGCGCTGAATCTGGCTGGCGCCCTGACACGCGCGGGCCGAACGAATGAAGCTCGAACCGTATACCAGAGTCTCGTGAAAGCACATCCTGAGAATGCACCCGCTCTAAATAATGCGGCTTTCTTTATGGCCGACACCAGCGGGGACTTGGACGAAGCGCTCAGACTCGCGCAAAACGCTCTCGGAAAAATTCCCGGACATCCCGGTTTCTCCGATACCATCGGCTACATTTACCTCAAGAAAGGAATGCTGGACAGCGCGATTCAAACCTTCACCAACCTAACGCGAAAGTATCCCACGTACGCCAGTTTTCACTACCATCTCGGGCTAGCGCTGTATGTGAAGGGTGAGAAAGACTCGGCGAAGAAGGAGCTCGAGGCCGCTCTGGCGGACCATCCCTCGGCGCCGGACAAACTGCGAATTCGAAACTTGCTGGATGAGATCAGCTAGGGTCGCCAGCGCCCATGAGAAGGACTAACCCTTGTTCCTGATACTCGCACTAGGCCTGATCTCCGCGCTCCTGGCGTTGATTCTGACGCCGGCGGTTCGCGATTGTATCGGAAAATTCGGGTTTCTGGACCATCCGGATGGTGTCCGTAAGAAGCACGCAACGGCGGTCCCGCGAGTGGGCGGAATCGCGATTGCCGTGGCCTACGTTGTGACCTTCGCGATCGCGCTGGCCTTACCGTTCAGCTACACCTACGTGCTTCATAAGGCGCTTCCCAATATCCTGCAACTCACTATGGTGGGTTCCGTAGTGTTCTTAACCGGAGTGCTGGACGACAGATGGTGCTTAACCGCGTGGCAGAAGCTGATCGGCATCGGGGGAGCCAGCGTGTTGGCGTACCTCGCCGGTATCCGCGTGGACATCCACATTCTGCATGGCCTCCCGGCGTGGCCCGGGTTAGGATTTGCATTGACGGTGATCTGGCTCATCGGCTGCACGAACGCGTTCAATCTCATCGACGGCATGGACGGACTGGCGGCGGGCGTAGGGTTGATGGCGACGGTTACGATGCTGATCGCGGCGCTGACGCAGGGGCATCTGCCGCTCGCGCTGGCAACCATGCCGCTGGCGGGATGTTTGCTCGGATTCCTGCCGTACAATTTCAACAGGGCCTCTGTCTTCCTCGGAGACAGTGGCAGCCTCCTCATCGGTTTTTTGCTCGGGTGCTATGGCGCTCTGTGGAGCGAGAAGTCGGTTACCTTGGTGGCGTTGACGGTTCCGCTGCTGGCGGTCTCGATCCCGCTGCTGGAGGTGATGCTATCGATACTTCGGCGGTACCTTCGCTACCGGCCCATCTTCGCGCCCGATCGGGAGCACATTCACCATAAACTGTTGGATCGCGGATTGAGCCCCAAGGGAGCAGTCCTCACCATTTACGGAATGTGCTGCGTAGCGGCTATATTGTCGCTGCTGGCGAGCGCTCTTCGCAATCAGTTCAGCGGGCTGATCGTCATCGCGTTTTGCGGAGTGGCCTGGATCGGCATACGGCACTTGGAATATACAGAATTCGCGATGGCTGGGCGGCTGTTCCTGCAGGGAGGGTTTCGGCGCATCATCGATGCAGAAACGCGGTTGATCGAATTCGAGAAGACGCTGTCGCGCGCCACCGGCGTCCAGGAGTGCTGGATCAAGATTCGCGCGGCAAGCCGCGACTTTGGCTTCCATGGAGTGCGGATGAATCTCAAAGGCGTGGCATTCGAGGATTTTGAATTTCTGTCCTCCACGCGGTTGTGGGAATTGCGGATCCCGCTTCCGGATGCACAACACGTGAACTTCTTTCGTGAGCTGGAAACCGAGGCGACCTCCATGCTGCTCAGCGGGTTCGTCGCGGCGGTGGAGCACGGAATGAAGAGGTGTCTGGAGCGCGGTCTACAAGAGGATGTGGGCGGCCGCGACGCGGAAGTGGTGAGCCTGCGCGCCGTGATGAAGCGCTACTACCCCGCCGGCGCCGCAGCGGGGGCTGGCGCCCAGAGCCACACGGTTTTGTCGCGCTTGTAAAGCGCGTTCCCTCCACCTCACTGTTCCGGTGCAAAGCTTGTTTGGACTCGGAGAATGGCGCGAGACAAACATGGCAAACAAATTTCACTCAGATATTTTGATTCAAACGCTAGATCCAAAGAGCGCGGGCTTTTCTATGTCAAGCAGTTCGGCTTCGAGATCGCCGACGAGGCGCCAATAAGATCCGCTTGCATGGCGAGCCCATCAACTTTTCATCGACCTGGGAGAGCAACATTGCGGCGCGGCTGAGCGGGGAACCTGCGATATCGCTTAGCGAGTGAAGTGAATGCGCCAGCAGTGGATATTCAATCGGGGTCGCGCAAAGCGGTTGTCCCGTGACTTTCCGGGCGCGCCACCGAACGCAGTTTTGCGATTCCCCTCCTCTCGAATCGTTGCCAAGCTGCGGCGATCTCCTTCCGTTCGGCTTCCGATCCTTTGTCTGCCATGGCTCGCTCCCGGCTAATGCCCTGAAGCTTAAGCCGCAGAACAAGCCGCTCCCCCTCGTCCAGATCGGCTCGAGCCGCGATTTCCTCCCAATCCGGCGAGGTTTCGCGGTCAAGCGCCGGGCGGTAGGGTTGGCCCGCCCCGACATTCAGAGACTCGAGCAGCGCGTGCACATCCGCCGAGAAGGTAGCCGCGGTCTGGAGGCTTACAGGCAGTCGCGCGCCGATGGCGTACTTTATCGCGAGCCATGGAGGAGCGGGAGCGAGTTCCGCGATTCGAGCAATCCAATGCCTTCCGTCCCATCGCATGCCATTGGTTGAATAGAATTGCCGGCAGACCTGATTGAACTGCGTTTCCTTGTAATGACCGGCGACCAAACAATCTCCGGGCGCCAGCGCTCTCACGGCATTCAGGAGAGCGTGCTCGATGCCGAACCCAAAAGCGCGGCAACTCAACACGAAAATCGGGATCTCGATTCGGTCGAAGCGCCAATCAACACGCATGATTCCGACGACGCCCATAGTCCCAAACTTGTCGGCCGCCTCCGCCTGGATGATGGCGTGGCGGGAATCCAGGCCATCGGCGAGTTCGCGTTCCGTGGTGCGGGTTCCGCAAAGATTGAACTGATTCGTGCGATTGATAAGTTCTACCGCTCGCTTCAAACCTGAGCGAGTGATCTGTTGGATTTTGACCGCAAGCCCCAACGCCCGGAACGCTGCCGTTTCGTCTTCCATAGGCCCCGGCCGGCGGGACGGAACGCCCAGAAATTGTTCTCTCTTCAAGCGTTCGTGATATAGTCTGGTGCGATCCTCTTCCGGATTCGGCGGCAACCTGTCGCGCCAAAGCGATAGGAAGCTCCACGTCGCCGCCTCGGTGGCGTCCAGCGCGAGGATTTCGGGAAACGCGTTGCGCATGCGCTCGAGCTCATCTTGCCGGTCGTCGATGAAGATAAAATCCTTCGTTTTCAGGTTGAGCTCTTCGCGAATCCCGGCCATATTGGCGGCTTTAGATTCCCAGTTGATGCGCGGCGCTACGAAGTCGTCGAGTTGGAGCTCGGTGCCGGACCAATGAATGTTCTTCGGATCGTTTTTTGAAATGATCGACAATAGCACGCCCCTTCGCCTCAACTCCTTGAGCGTGGCTTGTCTATCGAGGTAATGGCTGACCGGTCCCTCGCCAATAACGCCATCCCAGAGCGTGTTGTCTAAGTCGCACACCACCACTTTTTTACTTGCCAGGAATGCGTTCGCGTAAACCGCATGGAAATACGGCCCGCGGCCTAGCTCTATTCCGAGCCGGGTTGGATGAAAGGCATAGCTGTCGAGATAAATTCGGCCTAGTTCCGCTTCACTCCTGCCGGCGCGCAACGCGTTTTCGTCGAGCACTTTCACCGGCGACCCAAGCCGATCACCGACGTATCGAGCCAGGGCCAAGTTGACCATCCTCCGCGCGCGGGTTCGATTGCGCCACGAGCCGAGGCGCTTAACCGCTCCCGAAGCGCGGCCCGTCAGTTGAATGACCCCCGATAGATTGTGAACGTAAATCGGACAGTCAAGCTGCCCGGCCAACGTATCCAGAGTGCGGAATACTTCTTCGAGTATTGCGTTCACATGTTCGGCGGTTTTCCAGGCGGGCCAGAAGGCGCTTCGCGGTTTCAATAGTATTTCGTACTCGGGCAGGAAGGTGTGACTGAACGGGCTGAAGAACACCAGATCGAAGTCATCGCGGGCGAAGGCGAGGATCCGATTTCGTAGCGCCGGCTGCACGCGTTGATTGAGTAGCGTCGGCCGGATGCCGATACCCGCGCGATCGCAGGGGCCGACTAAGGCGGCCATCACTTCGAACTGAAGGCAATCGCCAATGAAGAGAACTCGCTGTTCTTTGATGGCTGGCTGCGACAAGAACGAAACGATCTGATCCAGGTCCGTTGCGAGAAGCCGGATCGCCTCCTCGGACACCAGGGCGCTCAGCATTTCAACCCAGGACGCCCGGACGAGCTCGATGGCTTTGCCCGGTTTGTAATCGCGCGGCGCGCCTTCGCTCGACAATTCGGTGACGAGCCTGGAATGGACCCAGCCCGCGCACAATTCCAGGAACAAGCGATCGCCAGTTTCAAAGCGAGCCAATAGCAGATCGATCACCGTCAGCAGTTGCGCGCGCCCCCATTCCTCTAAGTCGTCGAACTGAGGGGCGATTTGCCAGGCCGCACAGGAGGGGTCGCGCACGGCCGAATACAACGCGCGGCTGAGCGCCGTCCGATTCCGACGCAACGCCGCGGCCAAAGCTTCTCTGTGAAGATTGCCTTGTGAAAGGAGCACGATCGAGGAACGATGAGCGGGCTGCGACACGGAACGAGGCTGCATCTAAGGGAATCGGTAATTTCTCGCTCGCCCGGAATGAAGGGAATCCCTGATTTCATGCCGGCATCAGCCTGAAAAGGGTGAGTACTTCCTTCGTACTAAATACGTTTATTTGGCTGCCCTAAGTACCCGCAGATTTGCCTTGATGTTTCTCCCAGCCGGAGTGATGAAACGCCACGACCCCACCCGGTCAGGAGAAACGAGATGAAGATCACGACTGAATCGGAAAGGAACGCATCGGCGCGCCTGAGGTTCCGCGGCCGAAGACGAAGCGCAGGCCCACCAAGAAGGCCAACCCCGTAAAGAAAGGGGCGCGCGCCGGGAAGCCAACCGGCGAACCGAACACCGAACGCGCCAACAAGAAGGCGGACGTAATCCGGCGTCCTGCTAATCCCTCGACGACTGTCCGGCGCCAGCGCGAAATTGATCGGTTAGTTCGCGAAGATCGGCACACCGGAAACGCTTGGCCTCGGCGCCACGATCAACTTGGCTGGGAAAAGGCGGGTCGGTCTAAGGTCAGCGTGGAAGAGTGGTTGGTGATGTCTTGTGTGATGATGACGGCGAGGCGTTTGATCGTCGCTATCGTCTCGCGCTTGATCTCGGCCAGGAGTTCACGATGTGTTCCAGACTCTTCGGCACGGACATACGCATGAGCACGTCGGGAGGACCGCTTCGCTCAGCCCCGGCCCGACAATGTCGAGCGCGCCGAAAAGGGCGGGCCGGACAGGAGCGCCCATGGGTACCCCGATGCCTTCCGGGTCAGACTGTCCGCAACCGTGCCGCATCCCCGCGCCCCGCCAAATTGATCCAGACCACGGGGATGCACATCACGACTACTCGGCGGTCTCGTAAGGCTTCAACTGATCCGAGATCTTCGCTTTGTCTCCCACCACTACGATGGTCATCTTCGACGGCACGATGTAGTCCTCGGCCGCGCGCTGGATCTCGTGCGGTGTCACCGCCATGATCTTTTGCACGTAACTCGAAAGGAAAGACCGGTCCAGGCCTTGCGAGTCGACGAAATGCAACTGTCCGATCACGGCATCGGGGCTGACCGTGTTCCTCAAAATGAACAGTCCGGCGAGATAGTCTTGGATGCCTTTGACCTCTCGATCCGAAGGCGCCTCTTTTCGGAGGCGGTCGATTTCGTGGAAAATCTCGTGGAGCGCCGGCCCGGTGACGGAGGTCGTTACGTCCGCGCCTTGGAGCCAATACGCCAGGCGCCTGCGCGTTCCGATTTGGCTGAACGGGGAGTAAGTATAGCCTTTCTGCTCGCGAATATTAGAGGTGATACGGGAGGCGAACGAGCCGCCCAGCAGCGCGTCCATCACGCCGAGCGCAACATAGTCGGGGCTAGTCGGGTCCGCTACTGGCAGCCCCAAGTACAGCGTCGATTGCTCGGCGCCCGGCCGGTCGATCACTTGCAGCGAACGGCTTTTT
>JBEKHQ010000163.1:0-6334 GCA_050012195.1 Bryobacteraceae bacterium
AGCTTTCCGCTAGCGTGCGCGGCCGTTTCGCAGCGTGCCGGCGATCCCGGCATCGTGGCCGGCCAAGTCTACGCGACGAATACCGCGGGCGGAATCGCGGGCGCGTTATTGATGAGCCTGGTGCTGATCCCATGGATCGGTTCCCAGCAGTCGCAACGCTGCCTGATTGTCGTGTCGGCCGTCGCCGGATGCTTAATGCTGGCGCCGCTAATTCGAAACTCCAAGCTGACCGCGCTGGCGATGCTGGCATCCCTAGCAGTGGTCGCGCTGCTCGTCTGGCGTGTCGATCCCATTCCGGGCGACCTCATCGCCTACGGCCGACGCATGGCCGTCAACGCTGGTTCTTCTACCATTCTTTACGCCGCTGAAGGCAGGAATTCTTCGGTCGCGATCTCGCGCTGGGGCAGCAGCACCATCTATATCAACGTCAACGGGCACGTGGAAGCGACCACCGAGCTTTTCGACATGACGCTGCAGCGCATGGTCGGGCATCTCCCCGCGCTGTTGCACCCCGATCCCCGATCCGTTCTCGGCATCGGCTTCGGCGCCGGAGTTTCCGCGGGCACGTTCACGCGCTATCCGAGCATCCAAAAAATCACGATTTGCGAGATCGAGCCGCTGATCCCGCCCGCGTCCACGCGCTTCTTCGCCGCGCAAAATTACGAGGTCGCGCGCAGTCCGAAAACCCACATCGTGTTCGACGACGCCCGCCACTATCTGCTAACCACCACCGAAAAGTTCGACATCATCGCCTCCGATCCCCTGGATGTGTTCGTCAAAGGGACCGCCGCGCTCTACTCGAAAGAATATTTCGAAGCCGTCAAGCGGCACTTGAATCCGGGCGGGATGTTCACGCTCTACGTGCCTCTCTATGAGACCGACGAGGCCACGATCCGCAGCGAATTGGCGACGTTTTTTGACGCCTTTCCGAACGGCACGCTCTGGGCCAACACACGCGAGGGGCAAGGCTACGACATGGTTTTCCTCGGCCAGCTCGAGCCGCTGCGAATCAATTTGGACGAGGTGCTGGGCCGAATCAAAAGCCCCGGCTACGCGCCGGTCCAGCAGTCGTTAGCCGACGTGGACATCCTCTCAGTGAACGATCTTTTCTCCACGTACGCGGGTAACGCCTCCGACATGCGGCCGTGGATACAGGGCGCGCCGATCAACACCGATAAGGATTTGCGACTGTCGTACCTGGCCGGATGGGGAATCAATTCCGAAATCGAGGATCCCCTATACCGCAAGATGCTCCAGTATCGCCATCCGCCGGTCTCAATCTTCCAAGGATCGCCGGCGCTGCTCGATCCGCTGATGGCGATGCTCGCGAGCGCGCCGAAATAAATGTCAGGTCAAACGCCGCACCAGTTCTTCCACCACCGCATCGGCCTTAGCCTCGATCTCGGCGGGCGTCTGATCCTGGATCGGATGCGGCACGTACACCGCGTCGAACTCGGGACGCCCCAGCGCGGCCGCCTGCGCGCGAGCGGCGGTCATGAACTCGTGCGTCGCCACCGGCGCCGACGCGATCCCCATATTCTCCAGTCCCACCGTGTCGTGCAAACTGCACGTTGTGCAGGACCCTCAATCGGCCAGCGCCTCAATCACCGCGTCGGCGCCCCGGATCTTCTCGATCACGCCGGCGGGCGCAGGCTTGGCGAAGGTCGGCTTCATCGCGCGAATGACGACAGCCACTCCGTAGCGTTCCTTCAGCCGTCGCTCCAGGCGATCTAGGAAGATGCTGCCGCCGGGCTTGCTGATATCGAGCAACGCGATCGTCTTGCCTTCCAGAGTCGCCAAGCGAGGCGCGGCCGGAGCGGCATGCGTCGCGGTTTCATTCAACGGATTTACCAGTCGGATGGACATGTGGGTTTTCCAATCGGGTACGTAATCATCTGGCTGCCGCGCGGGCCGCTGGACCAGCTCCCCAGCACCGCCGAGAACTTCCCGGCCGTGCCTCCCGCCACCACAATCTTGATCGCTTCCGCCGCGCGAAACTTCTGATAGCACGGCTCGCCGTCGATGCTGATTTCTTTATACATCGCGCGCTGCTGGACGCCTTCGCCCGGCTCGCCGTGGTCGTAGCAGCGCAACGGCACGCCCGTGTTTTCGAAAAGAAAATCACGGACATTCTGTTTGCTGAAGCCGTCGCGATGGATGGTGCGGACATGCTCCGGACCCAGCGCCACCACCGCCTCGAATCCCATCAAGTTTCGATAGCTCCAAACGGTGGCGAGCGCATAGCTGATCGATTTCAGCACGCCGCGGGCCGTGCGCGCATTGTGCTCGCTCACGCCGTGCGGCGCTTCGGCGGCAAACAGCGAAACCGCGCTTTGATCCCGGGCGAAGCCATGCTCGACGTGCAACGGTTCCCAGGGATTCTCCTCCTCGTTCTCGGCGATACAAAAAGAAAACTTGCCGGGATTCCCGAGCGCCGACATGTCGATGCCGTCCGGCCGCGCTCCGCCGAGATTCAGCAGGATCAATTGGAGTGCGCGTCCTAGAGTGCTGTTAGCGCGAGCCACGTTGCTGAACGCGTTTTGGCGCGAATGGAAGCCCAGCTCATGACGCACCGGACCATTGACGATAATCAGCGGCGCAGCGAAATGCGTAGTCGCTTGGACGCCGTGGGCGTTGAATCGCTCGTCAGCAATCGCGCGCGTCAGCGGAATCAGCACGCGCATCATATCGGGCACGCAGCCGGCCATCACCGCGTTAGCGGCAATCTTCTCGACCGTGGCCTCGCCATAGCAAGGTGGGATGCGCGCGATCACTTCGTCGGTGTCGCGGCCGGTTACGCGCAGCATCTTCTCGACGCGCTCCATCGTGGGGGGAACCACCGGCAGGGCGTCGCCGAAAACGCGAAAACAATATTCGCTGATGTCCTCGCCCCCCGCCAGATCGATCAGCGACGCCTTCGCGCCTCGCCGGGAGTTCAGATTGAGCGCGGCCGCTCCCGCTTCGTCGGTAGGTGCTTCGAGATGCCGCGACGTGCAGCCCGGCTTGCTCGCCGGAGCGCCGTCGTAAGGAGTCGCTACCGGCGGATGTCCGAACAGTCCGGCAATCTCGTTGAGCGCCTGCTTATCGAATCCCGGTTCTTGCCGGACGATTCGGTCCTGTTCATCCAGGACGTAGAGTGTCGGAACTGTGACCACTTGGAAGCGCTTGGAAAGCTCCAGGCCCGGATCGCGTTCAAGCGGAAACCGAACCTCCATCTGACGGACAAACTCGCTAGTCGCGCCTTCGGCGTCTTGCGAAATGCCGGTAACCGGCGTCGCGTCGCGCGCCAATGTATTGAGATACGGCGTGATCAGCCGGCAGGTCGGGCAGTCGGTTTGGAGAATCGCGAATAGCCGAAGAGCGGGCATGACTTTACCATTTATCAATGTAGATCGGTTTTTCCGGCGGCTTGCCTTCGCACCAGTAGCCGTCGAAATTGGTGACACCCGCGAGTTCCGTGAGCGCCTCTTCGTCGATCCACTCGCGGCCGGTGCAGGCGCGCGGTTCTTGCCCGACAATCGCGAGCGTCGCGTCGCACATGATCTCCGGCGTCCGCCATTGCGACTTGTCCGCCATCCCCCAGTTGATCGACGCCTGGCTCTCGATAATCGTGCGAGGCCAAAGCGTGTTGCCCGCGATGTTGTCCTTCAGATGCTCGGCGGCGAGCCCGATCGCCAGGCGCGCCATGCCCAGTTTCGAAATCATGTACCCCACACGGCCCGGCGATGGCTTGTTTGAAAGCCGCGGGCACATGTTGAGCACGTGCCCCCATTGCTGTTTCAGCATGTGCGGGAGCGCGTAGTAGCTGGCCACGTAAGCGGCGCGCACATTGATGCTCACCATGAGATCGAAGCGCTTGGGCGGCGTTTCGAGGATCGGCTGGGTCCAGATCGCGCCCGCATTGTTGATCAGGATGTCGAGCCGGCCGAACTCGGCGACGGCGCGGTCCACCATGTTCTTGATTGCCTCCTCGCTGCGGACGTCGGTTGGAACCGCGATGGCGCGGCGACCAAGAGATCGAATCGCGTCCGCCGTTTCGTGAATGCTGCCGGGGAGCCGCTCGGTGGACTGTTCGCTTTTGGCGGCCACCACCACGTCGGCGCCTTCCTCGGCCAGACGAAGCGCAAGCGCCTTTCCGATGCCGCGGCTGGCGCCGGTAACCACGGCGACACGACCGTGAAGATCGGGATGAAGCACGGATTTGGAGGCTGGCATGACTCCATCGAGGTTAACACCGAACGCTTTTCCAGGGCCGGCGCGCTTTGTTCTATCCTGAAAGGCGAGTCCTCTATGAACATAAAAACGACTGTCGGGATTGTTCTGCTGGCTTGCTCGGCCGGCTGGACAGCCGACTCCGTCTCGCCGCTCGACGTCAAGTTGGGCCAATGGGAGACCACGGTCACGTCGAACATCCCTATGCCGGCGATTCCGCAGGAAGTCCTCGACAAGTTGCCTCCCGAACAGCGCGCCAAACTGCAAGAGAGAATGAAGGCGAATCAGGGGCCCAGGACGAGCCAATCCTGCCTCAAGAAAGAAGACCTGGATAAGGCCATGAAATTCGGCGCCGACGACAATTCCTGCACGCGAACTATCGTGACCTCGTCGCGCAGCAAGCAGGAAATTCATATCGAATGCGCGCGCGGCGGATCGAAACAAACCGGAATTATTCGCATCGAAGCCACCGGTCCGGATAGCATCAAGGGTTCGATGGAGTTTGGGGAGAGCGGGAATCGAAGCGCGAATTTTAGTTCGACGTTCACTTCCAAGTGGCTCGGCCCCGCTTGCAAGGATAAATAAACCGCCGGAGGACGCTCGAATTGAGGCCGTGCTTTGCCGCTTTGCTGCTGTTGGCTTGTTCGACGCATGCCTGGCCTTCAGACTGGCGGCTGGCGAGCACCGAACACTTCGAGGTTTATTCGCAGTCCGGCGACGAGAGCGCCCGAGCCGCATTGGCATGGTTTGAGCAGCTTCGCGGATTTTTCCTGCAACAAGACATCATTCCACTGCACCGGTTGCCCCCGGTGCGCGTCATCGTGTTCGGCTCGAACAAGGAGTACGAGCCGTATCGTCTGCGCTCCACTTCGGATGCTTACTACGTGGGCGCGGAGGGGCGCGACTATATTTTGATGGCGTCGTCAGGTCCCGGCGAATTCGCGGTGGCGGCGCATGAATACGCGCACTTCGTTCTACACGCCGCCGGACTTCACCTTCCGCCCTGGCTGGGCGAGGGGCTGGCGGAGGTGTTTTCGACGGCCCGCGTCAGCGAACGCGGCTGCGAGCTGGGCGGCGATTTGCCGCCGCGTTCCCAGGCTCTCAGACGGCGCGTCTGGATGCCGCTTCCCGAATTAATTGCGCTCACGGCGGAAGCTCCCGAACGCCAGAATCGCGACGGCAATGCAGTGTTCTATGCCGAGAGCTGGGCGCTAGCGGACCTGTTGATCTTTTCTCCAGCGTATAACTCGAGCTTTCAGCAATTGATCACCGAACTCAACTCGGGCCGCCCTGGATTGGAAGCGCTCGCTAACGTCTATGGGAAATCGGCGGATTCAATCACGAGCGATTTGCGCGAGTGGTTGAATCAAACGGGCCGCGGCATCCGCCGGTCGCCTGGAATCTCGGCGGGCAAGCTATCCGTCGAACTTTCCGATGTTCCGCGACGCGTTGCGCAATCGGTTCTGGCGGAAGCGCTGCTCGGCGGCGGGGACCTGGACCGCTCCGAGGCAATCTACCGGGATCTGGCGCGCGAACCGGCGCCGACCGCCGACGTGTGGGCCGCGCTCGGCGCCATCGCGCTGCGGCGAGGCGACACGGAGGCCGCTCGCGACCAGTGGAAGCGTGCTATCGAAATGGGCATCCCCGACCCGGCGCTTTGCTATCGCTACGCCGTGCTGGCGAGCAACCTCGGGCTGCCCGCGGACGAGATCCGTCCCGCCCTTGAACGAGCCGTGGCCGCGCGTCCCGATTTTGATGACGCGCGATTCATGCTGGCGCTTCTCGAAAAGAACGCGGGCCGTTTCGACGCGGCCGTGACAAATCTTCGCGCCATGCGAAGCGTGGCTCCGTCCCGCGCTTACGGCTACTGGAGCGCGCTGGCGTATTCTCTAAACGAACTCGGCCAACGCGATGAAGCCGAGTACGCGGCTCGGCAGGCGTCCGAGCATGCCGCCACTCCGGACGAGCGGGCCGGCGCCGACACGCTAGCCTATATCGCGCGGACGGACCTGGCGGTGCGGTTCGCCCGCGACGCCGACGGCCGTGCGCAACTGGTGACCACGCGCATACCGCATGCCGCCGCCAATTGGAATCCGTTCGTCGAAGCCGGCGACGATTTACG
>JBEKHQ010000164.1:0-6331 GCA_050012195.1 Bryobacteraceae bacterium
ATGACCGCCCGGTTTGCGCCCACCGAGTTTCGCGTGGACGATGTCCCCAAGCTCTCGCCCGGAGACCTCCAGGCGCTTCGGAAACTCATTCAAGCGTCGCGATTGCTGAACGACATCTTTCTCGATCAACTGTGGAGCGGCAATCGGGCCTTGTACGCGAAGTTGCGGCGCGACACGACGCCCATCGGCCACGCCCGGCTGCATTACTTCTGGCTCAACAAGGGTCCGTGGTCGGAACTGGACGACAACACCGCGTTCCTGCCCGATGTTCCGCCCAAGAAGTTGCCTGGCGCCAATTTCTATCCCGAAAACATGACGCGCGAGGACTTCGAAAAGTGGGCGAAGGCTCTGCCGGTCAGCCAGCGCCAGGCGGCCGAAGGATTCTTCACCGTGATTCGCCGGGATGCCGACGGTCACCTGAAAGCGATTCCCTACAGCCAGGAGTACAAGGCAGACCTCGAGAAATCCGCGGGGCTTCTCGAACAAGCGGCCGGGCTCACGGCGAACGCGACGTTGCGGAAGTTTCTTGTCACGCGCGCCGCCGCTTTCCGTTCCGACGACTATTACGAGAGCGACCTGGCATGGATGGATCTGGATGCCCCCATCGACATCACCATCGGTCCCTATGAGACGTACAACGACGAGTGGTTCGGCTACAAAGCCGGTTTCGAAGCCTACGTGAATCTGAGGGACGACGCCGAAACCGCGAAGTTGAAGTTCTTTGGCGATCATCTGCAAGAGGTGGAGAATAACCTGCCGATCGATCCGAAGTACCGCAATCCCAAGCTCGGCAGCCAGGCGCCGATTCGCGTGGTCAACCAAATCCTGTCGGCCGGCGACGGCGCTCACGGTGTCCAAACCGCGGCTTACAACTTGCCCAACGACGAGCGCGTCGTGGCGCAGAGGGGCAGCAAGCGCGTGATGCTGAAAAACGTGCAGGAGGCCAAGTTTCATTCCACGCTTGAACCCATTTCTAAGCACGTTCTCGCACCGGCCAGCCAAGCCGATCTCAGCTTCGAGCCGTTCTTCACGCATATCCTGGCGCACGAGTTGAGCCACGGGATCGGCCCGCATCAGATTTCCATCGCCGGACGCAACACCACTCCTCGCCAGGAACTCAAGGAACTCTACAGCGCCATCGAAGAGGCCAAGGCGGACGTCACCGGGCTTTTCATGCTGCAGTTACTGGCGGACCACAAGCTGATCGAAGGCGGCCCGGCCGTGGAGCACCGGCTCTACACTACCTTCCTGGCTTCCTCTTTTCGAACGCTGCGATTCGGGCTCAAGGACGCGCACGGCAAGGGGATGGCGATGCAGGTGAATTACCTGACCGATCATGGCGGATTCGCGGCCCGTCCGGACGGCCGGTTTGAAGTGAACTTCGACAAGATCAAAACGGCGGTCCGCGATTTGGATCGCGATTTACTCACGCTTGAAGCTACGGGGGACTATGCGGCCGCAAAGCGCATGCTGGATCAACTGGGCGTGATCCGGCCGAATATGCAGAAGGCTCTGGATAGCCTCAATCACATTCCTGTGGACATCGAGCCGTTGTTCGTCACGGCCGACCAGATCGCGCCGGAATCCTAACCCGCCAGCTTGGAAATGTCGTTGTAAATCGCGAACGCGACCACGGCCATCAGGAACACGAATCCGAGCTTGAACACGGCTTCCTTCACCCGTAAACTCAAATCGCGACGCATGAACATCTCCACCAGCAGCAGCAGGATGGTGGCGCCATCCAGGATCGGGATCGGCAGCAGGTTGAAGATCGCCAGGTTCAGGCTCAGCATGGCGGTCAAACCGAAGTAGGCGCTGGGCCCTTCGCGCGCCGCTTCGCCCGACAATTGCGCGATTCGGATCGGGCCTTCGAGAGATTTCGGCGACATCCGCCGCTCGATGATCCCGCGCAGGAATTGATAGATCAAGCTAGCGAGCTTGACGTTCTGGCGGACGGATTCCGCCACGGCTTGGGGGAACGGAAGGCTCACGAAGACCACGCGGGGCGACAAGGTAACGCCGATCATCCACTTGTCGGTCCCATCGGCGTTGGACATCACCGGGGTTAGCGTCAAGCTGTTGGTCTGGCCGTCGCGCGAGTAGGTAAGCTCAACCGGCTTGCCGGCTCCGCTGGTGATGATGTCGTGCAGCTTCGGTGTGGAGCGAATCGGCTGGCCGTTGACGCTCAAAATGATATCGCCGGGCTTCAGGCCGGCCTTCGCCGCCGGTTTATCGGCCAGTTCGCTATTGATCTCGATTTCATTCTGCTCGCCCCAGCCCAAGAATCCAGCCCCCGTCCTCGGGTCTAGCACGGGCGTCAAGTTGACCAGCTTGCGCTCGCCGTTGCGGAGAATCCATACGTTCAGGGTATGGCCGGCGCCCGCGGCTTCCCGCATCGCGATGTCTTCCCAGGTTGGCTCCGCGATATCGCCGATCTGGACGATGCGGTCACCTTCTCGAATGCCGGCTTTCGCGGCCGCGCTATCGGGCACCACGTATCCGATTTCGGGCGACGGCGTGGTCGGTATCTTCGGAAAACGGACCATGAACAATCCGGTAAGAATCGCGACCGCCAGAATGATATTCATGGCCGGGCCCGCGAACGCGATAATCAGCCGCTGCCAGCGAGGCTTGCTCAGGAAGCTGCGCGGGTCGGCCGCATTTTCGTCGCCCGGCTGCTCTCCGGCCATCTTCACATACCCGCCGAAGAGAATGGCCGCGAATCGGAAATCCGTTTCACCCTTCTTGAAGCCGAACAGGCGCGGGCCGAATCCGAAACTGAATGTTTCCACCTTGACGTCGAACATGCGGGCAGCCCAGTAGTGCCCGAATTCGTGAATCAGGATCATAACGCCGATCAGGACCAGCGCCCACCAAATGTTTTGTAAAATTACCGGCATCTCCGCTACGCTTTCACGGACAGGCGCCCGCGCTCCTCTCGCCCTGTAGGCGCTTTTTCGCGGACGATCTCTCGCGCCAAAGACCGGGACCGCTCGTCAATCTCCAGGATCTCATCGATCGAGCCAGGCTGCGTCGCCGGATACCGCTCCAGCGTTTCTTCCACTACCTCGGCGATGGCCGGGAACGAAATCCGTTCTTTCAAAAATGCGTCCACCGCGATCTCATCGGCCGCATTGAGCGTGCACGGCGCCGAACCACCCGAGCGTTGCGCCTGGTAGGCCAGGCGGAGCGCCGGGAACTTGCCGAGATCGGGCGCGCAAAAACTCCAACTGCGCGCCTCGGTCCAATCTAATCGTGGGACCGGGGCGGCCTCGCGATCCGGATACGTGAGCGCGTACTGTATGGGCATGCGCATGTCGGTGGCCGAGATCTGCGCGATCACGCTTCCATCCGTGTATTCCACCAGAGCGTGCACCGACGATTGCGGATGAATCACCACATCCACTTCATCGGCGGAAAAGTCAAACAACCAGCAGGCCTCGATCACCTCGAAACCTTTGTTCATCATGGTGGCCGAATCTATCGTGATGCGCTGGCCCATTTTCCAGGTGGGGTGGTTCAAAGCCTGCGCGGGAGTGACAGCGGCCAGCGACTCTCGTGACGTCTCGCGGAACGGACCGCCGGAGGCCGTCAAAATGAGCCGCGCTACCTCGGCGCGCCGGCCGGCCCGTAGACACTGGTGCGCTCCGTTGTGCTCGCTATCAACCGGAATTAGCTCGGTCCCCGACCTTCTCGCGGCCTCCATCACCAGTTTGCCACTCGCCACCAGGACCTCCTTGTTGGCCAGCCCCACGCGCTTCCCGCAACGGATCGCCGCATAGGTCGCCTCCAATCCCGCTACGCCGACGATGGCCGACATGACAAAATCGACCCGCGGATCAGTTGCGGCTTCGACGCGGGCTCGCGAGCCAAAGCACAACTCCGGCCATTCGCCCCGCGCCAACCCCGAGCTTTCGAGCCTCTTCGTTAGACGCTCGCGCGCCGCGTCGGTTGCCGTAACTACGCAAGGGGGGCGAAACCGGGCAATCTGTTGGGCTAGAACATCTACATTCTGTCCCGCGACAAGAGCGTGGATGCAATACTTTTCCGGATGCCGGCCCACGACGTCCAGAGTGCTCACACCAATGGACCCGGTTGAGCCGAGGATAGTAAGCGTCTTCAATTACCCTATTATACCGGTTAGTCGAATTTCGGTCCTGGATGATTTTAGTGTTCAGTTCCAACGCAGTGCGTCCTGGGATCGAACAAACCGGCGCGTCGTCTCGTACAACTATCTGATTCACCGGGAAGCTAATCCTCTGATGGAAGCCTAAGCGCCTTATGTCAAACATGCTGCACGATTTGCGATACGCCGTCCGCTCCCTGCGCCACAATCCGGGGTTCGCGCTTACCGCGATCGTTTCGATCGCCCTCGGCATCGGCGTCAACTCCGCCATTTTCAGCTACGCGGACGGAATGATGCTCCGCCCCATCCCGGTGCCGGATCCCTCCGGTGTTTACAATCTAAGATCTCGAACCCCCAGCGGGACGGCCGGGGGCATCTCTTATCCCGATTACGTCGACTTCCGAGATAAGAATCAGTCTTTCAGCGGCTTGGTGGCCTATGACCTGACCGTTCTCGGCTTTGCTCCGGACCAGAAAACGCAAGCGCAAATGAAAGTCGGACTAGCCGTCAGCGGAAACTTCTTCCAGGTTCTTGGCGCCGAGCCACGGCTTGGCCGCGGCTTTCGTGCCGAAGAAGACAAAGTCCCCGGCCGGGACGCCGTGGTTGTGCTGGGAAACGATCTTTGGAAGAACGAATTTCATTCCGATCCCTCGGTGATCGGCCGTCGCGTCCGCCTCAGCGGCATGGACTTCACCATAATCGGCGTAGCCTCCGAATCCTTCACCGGAATGGATCAATACATTCGGCCGGCCGTTTTCGTTCCAGTGATGATGGCGCCGGCTTTCAACGCCGCCAACCAAGACCTGCTGACCAATCGCGCCAAGCACTCGTTTACAGTCAAGGGACGGCTGAAACCGGGCGTTTCCCCTCAAGCGGCGAGCGCCGAGGTGGCTGCGCTGGCGAAAGCGCTCGAGCAGTCCTACCCAAACACCAACCGTTCCTACGGCGCCGCGGTCCAAACCGAGTTTCAGGCGCGCTTCGAGGACGATCCGTACGACACCTACATCATCGGTCTGCTGTTTTTCCTCGTTGCGATTACTTTGGTGATCGCTTGCGCCAATGTCGCCAATCTGATGCTGAGCCGGGCCCGCGCCCAGGCGCGCGAAATCGCGGTCCGGCTGGCCATCGGCGCGAACCGCGCAGACCTGATCCGGCAGTTCATGCTAGTGAGCCTGATTATTGCCTTGGTGGGCGGCGCGCTGGGGCTGTCGATCGCTCTGGCGGCGACGCACCTTTTCTCCGAGCTCAAAGTGGTCGGAGATATCCCGATCCAATTCAATTTCACGTTAGATGGCCGAGTACTTGCCTTTACCGCTCTAGTCGCGTTCCTAAGCGCCTTGCTCTTTGGCCTGCTCCCTGCGCTACAGGCCACTAAAGCCGATTTAGTTTCGGGACTAAAGGCCGGCGAAGCAGATCTGGCCCGCAAACGCTTTTTTGGCCGCAGCGCGCTGGTGACCGTCCAGATTGCCGGATCTTTGGTGTTGCTGGTAGTCGCAACGCAGCTTTATCGCGGATGCGCGAATGTCCTCAGCCGGAGCCCCGGTTTCCGCATCGATCATATGATTACCATGCGTTTCGATCCCTCGCTGGTGAATTACACCCCGGCGCAGACCGAGCAATTCTATAAGACCCTGACAGAGCGCGCCGCCGCAGTACCCGGCGTCAAGTCCGCCGCGCTCACCAGCTTTGTTCCCATGACCAGCAACGCGCGCGAAAAGCGCGTGATCCCCGAGGGCTACCAGTTTCCTCGCGGCCAGGAGTCGGTGGACGTTCTGGTCGATTCGGTGGATTCGAACTACTTTGACACGTTCGGTGTGAGGCTCATCGAAGGCAGGGGCTTCCGAACCAGTGATCGCGCCGATTCCCCACGCGTTGCTGTCGTGAACGAGAAGTTCGCTCAAACCTACCTGGGCGGCCACGCCGTTGGGAAACGGCTTCGCCTGGAGGGTCCCAATGGACCCTGGGCGGAAGTAGTCGGCGTCACCGTGACAGGCAAGCATCTTTCGGTGTTCGAGCCGCCGTTCGGTTATCTCTATCTCCCCCTTAGCCAGGATCCCCAATCGCGCATGACGTTGATCGCCGAGTCCCACGGCGACCCGGCAGCCTTGGCCGCGCCTTTGCAACAAATGGTGCATTCGCTCGACGCCAATCTCCCGGTCTTCGGCGTCCGCACTATAGCCGATCTCTACGACCAGCGTTCGGTTC
>JBEKHQ010000165.1:0-6320 GCA_050012195.1 Bryobacteraceae bacterium
GAGCGCGAGGTGATAACCGGGTTCCACGAGCTGAGCACGGGCGACACCATCATCTGTCCGCGATCCCTGGATGCGGCTTTGCGCGCGGCGGGCGGAGTGTTGAACGCCGTAGACGCGGTGGTCGACAAACGGGCTCACAATGCGCTTTGCATCGTGCGACCGCCGGGACATCATGCCAACGCCACGCACGGAATGGGATTTTGCCTGTTCAACAGCATCGCGGTGGCGGCGCGTTACGCGCAACGCAAGTACGGCGTGGGCCGGGTGCTGATCGCCGACTGGGACGTCCATCACGGAAACGGAACGCAGGATATCTTCTACACCGACGGCACGGTGTTTTTCTTCAGCACGCACCAGCATCCCTGGTATCCCGGCACCGGCCTCCCGGACGAAACCGGCGAGGACGCGGGCACCGGCATGACCTTGAACTGTCCTTTCCCCGCAGGTTCGGGACGCAAGGAGATCCTGGCCGCTTTTCAAGAAAGACTGGTGCCCGTTGCGGACCGGATCAAGCCCGAACTGGTGCTCATTTCGGCCGGGTTCGATTCCAGAGTGGGAGATCCGCTGGGCAACTTCCTGCTCACCGACGCGGACTTCGCCGACCTGACGAACGTAATGCTCGAAATCGCGGACAAGCATGCGGGCGGCCGCGTGGTCTCGGTGCTGGAAGGCGGGTACAGCTTGACTGGGCTGGCGGCGGCGGTTCGAGCGCACGTTCTGGCGCTCCAGCGCGCTTAACCGGAACTGCGACAATTTCAACATGCTTCGAATCCGAGCGGCCACCTTAGACGATGTCCCGTTGATTTTGAGCTTCATTCGGAAATTGGCGGAATACGAGAAGCTGTCCGACCAAGTGCCGGCAACCGAGGCGGGCTTGCGCGATTCGATGTTCGGCGTGCATCCGGCGGCGGAGGCTGTCTTGGCCGACTGGAGCGGCGAGCCCGCGGGATTCGCTCTTTTCTTCCACAATTTCTCGACCTTCCTGGGAAAGCCGGGAATTTATTTGGAAGACCTTTTCGTGGAACCGGCTCACCGGCGCAAAGGGATCGGCAAGGCGCTGTTCGCGCATCTCGCCCAGCTTGCCGAGGAACGGGGCTGTGGACGATTGGAGTGGGCGGTGCTCGACTGGAATCAGCCCGCCATCGATTTCTATCTCAGCCTGGGGGCGATCCCGAAGGCGGAATGGACCACCTACCGAATCGGAGACGATGCTTTGAAAAGGTTGGCGCGGAGCTAGAGCGGAAAACTATACGCCCCTGGATGCTCCAACCATGACTAATCGTGTTTCGAACTTGGTAGGCATATCATTGGTCGGAGTCGCCATCCTCTTTGGAATTGTAGGGCTGCTGCCGCTAGGCTATGACGCCTGGGTGCGCTACAGTTGGAACCCGACTTCAGCGGTGGTCACCGCAATTCGTCTTACGTCCCTCACCAGATACGGGGGCGTAATCTCAATTGAATTTCACTCCACGGGCGGCGTAGCTCACTTTTCCAAAGCAGTTCTACCGGGGCGGACCGATAGAATGGTGCGCAACTATGCCGAAGGTACGCCTCCCCTAATCTACTAGATCCAAGGCATCCTGGCGTCGCGGCGTTGCCCCTAGACTGGGGTTCGCTATTACCCCTGTCGATAGCGGTTTTCCTGTATCTTTTCGCGCGGCGGGAGCTACTCCGCTAAGTCGGTCGCCTAGGTGAACCGCTCTTTCCAAGCTCCGGGAGCTAGAGCGGGGATCGCTCGCGCAAAACGGGGCGGCCCAGTTGCGCTTCCTCCAGCCGCTTGGCTTCCTGAAAGGTGAACACCATGCGATGGATCACGGTGATATTGGAAAGAACCGCGATTACCCAAAGCACGGGGGCCATACGATCGAAGAGCGCGCCGATGATGAACAACACCACCCGTTCCGGGCGCTCCATGAATCCAACTTTGCAACTGGGAATCGTGTTTTCCGCTCGAGCGCGGGTGTAGCTGACCATCACCGAGCCGGTCATGACGATGGCGGTTAGAACCACGTAGAAAGGCCGGTTAATGGTCCCGTAGTACACCAAAAGACCCATCAGCAAGCCCAAGTCGGAATAACGGTCCAGCACGGAATCGAAGAATCCGCCGAAACGGGTGACACGATTCGTTTCGCGGGCAACACGGCCGTCCACCATGTCGAACAGGCCCGCGCCGATGATCACCACGCCCGCCCAGCGGAACCGTCCGGCGGCCAGAAGCACCGCGGCCGCGATGTTAATCAACAATCCGATAAAGGTGAGAACGTTGGGATGAATTTTCGAGAGGGCAAGCCCACGTACGATCAGCCGAATGACCTTGTTGCACGCCACGCCGATCGCACGGGTGTATGTCATGGTGCAGCCCTTTTCGATTCTAGCTGAAACTGGGTCATGGCGCGAGGTCGTGAATGGTGGTCAACTGGACGATCTCCATCTCCCGGGTTCCACCGGGAATGGTGACCTTCACGGTATCGCCCACCTGCTTTCCGAGCAATCCGCGCCCGATGGGAGAAGTGGTGGAAATTCGGCCCAGGGCGACGTTGGCTTCCTCCACCGTCACCAACTGATAGGTGATTTCCTCGTCTTTTTGCAGATCGAGAACCGTTACCGAAGAGCCGAGGCCGACGCGGTCGCGCGGAATTCGGGAGTAATCGATCATGGATACTTCGCGGAGCCGCGCGCGAAGCTGGCCCAGCCGGGCATTCACCATGCCCTGACGCTCTTTGGCGGCGTGGTATTCGGCGTTTTCGCTTAGATCGCCGTGCGCCCGCGCTTTTGCGATTTCTCGGGGTAGCTCGACTCGCAACTCCATATCCAGCGCCGCGATTTCCTGTTCGAGCTTTCTCTTCAGATCTTCCATGAAAGAATACTAATTACATTATAGGGTGGGGCGAGCACTATTTTCGAAGAGAATCACCTCGACGTCCCCGAACGGTCCCAGGCGCCGTTGATGCCAGCCCGCTAATTCGGGTTGCGCCGAAAGCCACTCGCCCCAGGACCATACCTGGCGATCCCAGCCGTACACCAGAAATCGGGGTCGGGTGTTCAGCGTCCCGAATAAACTGTGCACGTACTGCTCCGCTTCGGGTGACATTTCGAAGGGAAGCAAGAACGGTTTTCCGCCGACTGGATAAACCGACAAGTGGCAGTACAGGAATCCGGGCAGCGCGTAGTCCGGTCGCCAGACGGGCGCTTTGGCCTCGATGAATGGGCTCGGGCAGAGGATGGGAGTTGCGGGATCGGTGGAGAGGCTTCGCACGGCTAGCGCGGCGGATCGCCAATCGGACGGGTGATGGGATGGCCACGGCTGTCGCCACTGCCCAAGAAACAGAAGCACTCCACAAGCCAGCACGATGGACGGCAACTTCCAACGGTTGGGCGGGATGAAATAGCCCGCAGCCAGAGTCGCGGCCAGCGCCGCGCCGGGGAGAGCGATGTAAAGGTAACGGGAAACGAACACGCTGTTGCCTGTGATCCGGGAAAACGCGAACAGAACCAGCGGCTGGCACAACCACCAAGCCAGGAGCAGGGTTGCGGAGGAAGCCGAAGCGCGACGGCTCGCCTGGCGAGGCCCGCGTGTCAGAAGCGCGAAGAGGAGCGCTCCCACCCCACAAAGTAAGACTAGGCCGAACTTCAGGGCCATAGTCAAGTCGCGCAACGAAGGCTGTTCGACGATCACATGCTCGCGAGCCTGCCGATACAGCGCCAACGCGTCCCACGCAACCGGCGTCAGCAAGAGACCCAGGACAGCGAAGATCAGCGTGGCCCGCAGCCAGCCGACCTGGCTTTCACCCCGAAACAGCCGAACCAGGACGTACAGCAAAAACACAAGATAGAAAGGCCAGTAGATAAGATGGACTCTCCAAAGAAGCGCCGCGCACAGGACGAAAAGCGAGGCATCGCGCCAGCGGGCACCATCCAGCCAGCGAACGAGGAACCACACAGCGGCAGCGGCCACCGCGGTACCCAGGGCATACGGCCGGGCGTCGTCCGCTTGATCGGCGATGCCGCGCAGGGCGAAACAGCCGAACAAGGCGAACCACGCGGCCTGGGGATGGATCAGCCGAGCAGCCAGGCGAGCGATCAGAAAGAGAGCCAATCCCATGGCGAAGAGGGAAGGCAGCCGGTAGGCGATTTCCGAAGATCCACAGATCATTTGCGAGGCGTGCGCGACCCTTTAGTAGAGCGGCGATTTCCAGGCGTGCGGCGCCACTCGGAGGGAGGGATGATGAGAACCGTGCTCGGCCACGAACACGGTTTCCATTTCGTCCACCCAAAAGCTGGATGGCAAAGGCATCAACCAAAGCCGCCCCGCGCAAAGGGCCAACAGAACGGAGAGGACAATGTTTTGCCATCTCGTCTCCGTGCCCGAGAAGCCGGATTGTTGCGTCGTTAGGATCTCGTTAGCCTCGGACTGGGCCGATTGCTTGAAACTTATGTTCGCGCACGGAGTTAAACTTAAATTTGACCCCCATCATTCGGACTTCCAAACTGTACATCTTTCTAGTTCTGCTGGCAACGGCGTTGGTGTGCGATGCGCAGCAGCCGGCGGCGCCGCAGCAGCCTGGGGCGACGCAGCCTCCCGCGCCGACTTTACCCGCCTCGCCCGTGCAAGCGTCCTCGACTCAAACTCCACCACCACCGCCTCCTCCGCCGCCGCAGTCGCCCTACGATAGCAGCGACAGCGCTTTCTCGCTGGAGCTATTTTACTGGCGGACGTTCATTTACCCGGATCTTCGGACGGGACATGCGAACACGAGCACCTATCCGTCCTTCTTCGATATCCCCGGCAATAAGCCCCAAACGCCCGGCGCGGAGCTGAGCATCCCAGCCGGCAAGTACAATACCTTGCGGGCTTCCTATTTCAGGACGCGAGACACGGGCAGCACCACGGTGAACAGCAACATTACGCTGTTCGGCACCGATTACGCGCCCACGAACTTCCTCACCACCAGCTATTTGCTTCAGAATTTCAATCTAACCTACGACTATCTCACTTGGCCGTGGCCTCCCCGGGAGCACAAGTTCCTTTTCAAGACCCGGTACGGATTGCAATACACCAGCATTTCCACAGGCATCAGCGGGCCGTACTTGCCCATCACGGACGTCGAAGGCAATGCGCTTGTCACTAACGCGATAGGATCTCACCGGCTCATCTACCCGACGCTGGGGGTGGGTTTCGAATACTTCGTCTCGAAACATTTCCGGATGGAAATGAGCGCGGACGGTTTCGCGTTTCCGCACCACGCCGTTACCTGGAATGCGGATGGGTTCGCCGCATATCGTTTCGGATATTTCGAAGTGCTGGCGGGTGGAAAGGCGCTCCACTTTAAGACTTCTCCGAAGGGAGACGAATACTTTATCGCGACGCCCTATGGCGCCTACGTGGGCCTGCGCTTCTATGCGTCCCGCCGCTAGCGCGGGATGCCGAAAAAAGGCCAGCACAAGCTTAGAAGCATGTGCCACTTATTCGACATAAGGGCAGGGAAATGTTAGCATGAAATCTGAGGCATCGCCTCGGTCCCCTATGGCATTCAAACCAGCTTTCGCGCCCGGCGCGCAGATCGAACACTCCAAATACGGGTTGGGTTCGGTAGTCTCGTGCACTGAAGAGCATATCGTGATCAAATTCGACGATCACGGAGAGAAGAAATTCGTGCTTGCCATTGCCTTGACGGCGCTAAAGAAGAGCGATCGACAGCCGCCCGTGGAAAAGCGACGAGCCGCGCGCAAGAAAGCGGCTCCCGTCGCCGGATAGTTACATCGATTCGGTTCGGCCTACCCAAACGGTCCTCGGCCGCTGAACGCCGGCCGAATTACCATTCCCAATTCCGGTGCTCCCTTGAACGCCGTTTGGGCCTCAAAGGCACAAGTCCGAGATGCCACCACCCAGGCACTCCGTGTCCCTGGCCATCAGCCGTGAATCGCAGCGATTGTACCAGTACCAAATCGAGTTGAACGCTGTTGTAAGTGCGAATGACAACGAGGTATACTCATTTCCGCGGCTTGAACGGGAAGCCAAAGAAGCATGTCTGGAGGAATATGTTTCGCAACGCAATTTTGGCCGTACTTTGGGTTGGGATCGTCACCACCGGTGCAAATTGTCTATGGGCCAACGTGATTCCGGTAGGCCCGATCGCAGTCGACGCGCTCAGCAGTACTGGAGTTACGGTCGACTATTCGGGAACGCTAACCCAAGCTGACACACTTGAATTAACTGTGACCGGCGATCCTTGCCTGCAATCTGGAGCTTACTGCGTCAATGGAGCAGGCGTCGTCACCGTCGCGGGAACTTCCTCAGTAGGAGAGGCGACTACTTTCTC
>JBEKHQ010000166.1:0-6288 GCA_050012195.1 Bryobacteraceae bacterium
AACCGTTCAACATTAATTCACCGGTTCAGCTCGGCAAGATCCTGTTTGAGGAGCTGAGCCTTCCCGCTCCGGTGAAATACGGCAAGGGCAAGACCATCTCGACCGCCGCGGACGTGCTGGAGGGGCTGGCAGGCGAGCACGCCATTGCGCGCAAGGTTCTCGACTACCGCCAACTGACCAAGCTGAAAGGGACCTATATCGACGCGCTGCCCGCGCTGATCGATCCGCGGACTGGCCGGCTGCACACGACGTTCAATCAAGCCGGCGCGGCCACCGGACGGCTGTCGTCGTCGAATCCGAACCTGCAGAATATTCCGATCCGCACCGAGCTCGGGCGCGAGATTCGCGCAGCGTTCGTCCCGCGCGAAGGCTGGAAGCTGATCGTCGCCGACTATTCGCAGATCGAACTGCGGCTGCTCGCGCAAATGTCCCGCGATCCGGTATTGGTAACGGCGTTTCGCAATGGGGAGGACATCCACACCCGCACCGCGGCCGAAGTTTTCGGCGTTCCGCCGCTGATGGTGACGGCGGAGATGCGCCGCAACGCCAAGGCCGTCAACTTCGGGATCGTGTACGGCCAGACGCCGTTCGGACTGGCGGCCACGCTCGGCATCGAACGCAAGGAAGCGGAAGAGTACATCAAGACTTACTTTGAGCTGCACTCGGGCGTTCGAAAGTTCATTCAGGAAACCATCGCCGAGGTTCGCAAGAACGGATACGCGGTTACGCAGTTCGGCCGCAAACGTCCCATTCCCGATATGCACAGCCGCAATCCGAACGCGCGTTCGTTCGCCGAACGCACGGCGGTGAACACGCCGCTGCAGGGGACGGCGGCGGATCTTATCAAGCTGGCCATGATCCGGATCGACGAGCGTTTGCGGCGCGAAAATCTGGAAACGAAAATGCTCTTGCAGGTGCACGACGAATTGCTGTTTGAATCGCCGCCGGGCGAGGCGGAACCGGTGGCGCAGATGGTGAAGCATGAGATGGAGCGGGTGAGTAAATTGGATGTGCCGCTGATCGTGGATGTGGGGATCGGGGATAATTGGCGAGACGCGAAATGACACGTGCACCTTCATTTCTGCTCGGCGTTTCCGACGGGCTTTTCTTCTCCTCACTGGCGCGACAAGCAAATACCACGATCCGGTGAAGGAGAGCAATCATCCCGGCTACATCACGTTCGCCAAGACCGGCCAACGCAACTGCCGGGCCACGCAGGTATTCATCAACTTCTTCGGTGATAACGCGCGGTTGGATTCGATGGGTTCGCGGCGTTCGGCGAAGTGACGGAAGGGATGGACGTCGTGGCGGGTTGGTACTCGGCTGATGGGGCAGCGCCGCGGCAGGATCTGATCGGGTCCGAGGGTAGCGCGTATTTGGAGCGCGACTTTCCAAAGCTGGCGCGGTGCTTGGGTCTACGGTATAAAGATGAAGAGAGATTGCGTAGCCAGGCCATGCTCCAACGCAGCGAAACTATGCGCGGCAGTAGCCGGAACTGCGGATCAGCTAATTCTGACTGGCAGGAACAAACGCGTTTTTACCAAAGGTGATCCGGTTCATCTCGTCAACGAGCGTCTTGATCTCGGGCGAGTTGACCCGTGCGTACACTTTCTCATTGGCGAACCAGACAGTCAGCGGTTAACCGAGTTAACTGGCGCGTAATTGCCCATCGCTTTCCATTGGACCGCCGGGGAAGACGCTACGAATATGTGCTGCGGCGATAACGCACATCCGGAGTTTTTTCCAGGAAGCCAATCATAGCTAAATCCGGTTCGCTATTGGCTCTTACGAAGCTCACAACTGCCAGGATCATAAAGGCCCCGCTACACACCTACACACCCAACGTAGGCCGCCTTCGCTCAGAAACGTTGAGACCACTAGCGTAGCCGAACCGAGGGCAAGCATAGCACCACCAAATCGGAGCTTGCGCTGCTTGCGATTTTCCATAGGCGGTTAGGGTATCACGAGCAACTGTGTAATGGGAAACCGGAGGAGACTCGGACTGGCAGCGGCTTTCCCCGGCCTTGGGATTCGCTTTGCCGGAGTTGCTCTAGCGTTCGGCCTCACGGTCCTTACCATGGGGTTTGCGATCGGCCACATTTCGGGATGCCGCCTGAATCCAGCCGTATCGGTGGGATTGGTTGTGGGCAAGCGATTCCCGATATCTGGGCAACCAACCATCGAGTGTCCGGTTAGGCGACAGGCTCCTTGGTTCTGGGCACCAAGAGCCCCGCGCTCTAGCTCCCCCGGCCACCCGATCGCCTGGCGCGCTTTCCACCCTTAGCGAGGTTACCGGCGCGGCGCCAGGGCTCGGATTGCCACCGGGCGTTCGCAGCAAACGCCGATTGCTGACCGAGCAGTCACTTGCTTCAAAACGCAACCCAACTCAGCACCGCGCTCCCGCATCCGCCGAAGACGAGCCAAAAGGTTCCGATAAATTCCGCAAATGCTTTTTTCGATAGAGAGAATCCTCTCTTTCGGTGCCAATACACCTGTTCAGAATATCACGATCTAAGTGAAGTTAAGATGGCTATGGGCGCGACGATGACGAAGTATCCGGCCGGTCGCGCCTGGGGTTCTTGATGCGGATTGCGCCTGAGTTACGGCGTATCCGGAAGCTACCCCGCGCGGCCTTGTGGGACACGGCCCAATACGCAGCATTAACGCCCTTCAGATCGCCAGCCCGTGTGCCAAGGCCGCGGCGTTGGTGAAAACTTTTGCGATGGTAGTGCATTTTCTATTGTTCATCATGCTATCCTACGCTTTCAGTTTTGGGACCGCCCCGCTTTGCGACCGCGTTCTCGCTGCACTCATTCACACTGAGACCAATACATGAAGCTCACTTGGACCAAGACCGACGAGGCACCCGCACTCGCGTCGTACGCGCTGCTGCCCATCTTACGAGCGTACTTCAAGGGGACAGGGGTGGAGATCGAAACGCATGACATCTCGCTCGGTGGACGTATTATCGCCAACTTCCCTGAGTGTCTTCGGAACGACCAGAAGATTCCCGACGAGTTGACCCGCCTGGGTAAGCTGGCGCAGACACCGGAGGCCAACATCATTAAACTCCCCAACATCAGCGCCTCGATTCCGCAACTCCGGGAAGCGATTGCGGAACTCCGCGGAAAGGGCTACAACATACCCGATTATCTCGAGGAGCCGTCTACGGAAGAGGAGCGTGCGCTGCAGGCTCGCTTTGCCGTGGTCTTGGGCTCGGCGGTGAACCCCGTATTGCGCGAAGGCAATTCGGACCGTCGTGCTTCGAGGTCGGTGAAAGCGTTCGCGCAGAAGCATCCACACAAGATGATGAAAAACTGGCCGAAGTCCGGTTCTGTGACGCGTGTTGCCCATATGAGTGACAAGGACTTCTACGGCAGCGAGAAATCCACGACGGTCGGTGCCGCAACCAACGTGCGCATCGAATTCGTGGACTCAGCCGGCGTGGTGAAAGTGCTAAAGCAAAACATCCCGCTGCTCGAGGGCGAAGTCATCGACTGCGCGGTGATGAACGTGGCGGCGCTGCGGAGATTCTATGCGGAGCAGATGGCCGCCGCTAAAGCTGACAATGCTCTGTTGTCGCTGCATCTGAAGTGCACGATGATGAAGATCTCCGATCCGATCATGTTCGGGCACTGTGTGGCGGTGTATTTCGCCGATGCCCTGGAGAAGCATGCCGGCGCGATCCTAGAGATTGGCGCCAACGTCAACAACGGACTCTCCGACGTCCTCGGCAAACTCGACCAGCTTCCGGCCGCGAAGAAGGCCGAGATCGAGGGCGATATCGCAGCCTGTTACGACAAAGGCCCCGCTTTGGCGATGGTCGATTCGCGGAAGGGTAAGACCAACCTGCACGTTACCAACGACGTGATCATCGACGCATCGATGCCGGTCGTGATCCGAGACGGCGGTAAGATGTGGAACAAAGAGGACGGGCTCCAAGACACTGTCGCCATGATCCCGGACCGCTGCTACGCCACCATATATCAGGCCGTGATCGAGGACTGCCAGAAGCACGGACAGTTCGATCCGGCGACCATGGGCGGCGTGTCCAACGTCGGGCTGATGGCGCAGAAGGCCGAAGAGTACGGTTCGCACGACAAGACGTTTGCCGCGCCCGGCAACGGTACGATTCGCCTGGTTGATGCCGGCGGCAGGACACTGCTCGAACAAAGCGTCGAGCACGGCGATATCTTCCGCGCCTGCCAGACGAGAGACGAGGCCATCCGCGATTGGGTGAAGTTGGGCGTGACTCGCGCGCGAGCAACCGGCGCACCCGCGGTGTTCTGGCTCGACCCGGATCGTGGCCATGATGCGCAAATCATTCAGAAGGTGAATGCCTACTTACCGGAACAAGACCCCTCGGGACTGGAAATCAAGATCATGAAGCCGGTGGACGCGATGAAATTCTCGCTAGGGCGAATTCGCCGCGGCGAGGACACCATCTCCGTTACGGGGAACGTGCTTCGTGACTATCTCACCGACCTGTTCCCGATTCTCGAGTTGGGGACAAGCGCCCGCATGCTCTCGATCGTGCCGCTGCTCAGAGGCGGCGAATTGCTCGAAACCGGGGCCGGCGGTTCGGCGCCCAAGCACGTGCAGCAGTTCGTGAAAGAAGGTCATCTGCGCTGGGACTCGCTCGGTGAATACTGTGCGCTGGTGCCCTCGCTGGAGCTGATTGCGACGAAGACCGGCAACCCGCGGGCGGCGCTGCTTTCGAAAACGCTGGACGAGGCCATCGGCCGCTACCTCGAAGACGCCCGCGAGCCTTCGCGCAAGGTGAACGAGATCGACAACCGCGGCTCGACGTACTATCTCGCGTTGGCGTGGGCAAAGGCGCTCGCCGCCCAGGACGAGGACGGGGAGTTGAAGCAACGCTTCACTCCGGTAGCCGCCGCGCTAGAGGCGAACGCGGGCAATATCACTCAGGAGTTGTTGTCGGCGCAGGGCAAGCCGGTGGACATCGGAGGGTATTATTTCCCGGACGACGCTAAGTGCGCCGCAGCGATGCGGCCCAGCGATACCCTGAACGCAATCATCGACGGAATGTAGTGGCTTTGCGCGTCCGTGCCGGCGCGCGACGCGCACGCATGCAGATCTACTTTTGGAGATCCGAATTTCACTGGGCGAACCTTGGCGGAACATCGCTACCGGTGTCTGGCCTGCTGGTGGCAGCCTTATACTGGGGCAGCCAACCGAGCAGTTACCGCCTGAACTGACTACGGCTCTAAATCGCCATCTGGATGAGTTCCAAGTTCCAATTGTCGGCCACTGCTGGCCTGAAGGCGCCCACTGCCAATCTGGTTGGCCGATGAGTTCCCCTCAGCTGTTGATTCTTTGGGGCGGCTGGTGGGATTTGCACTAAAAATAGATGGTTTGAAAATCGGTTTGTTTTGTTTTCAACATGTTGCAGACCACGTTCTTGGCGATTTTGTAAGCCAGAAAACCTTGTACCACCATTTTGTACCACTCCTGATGCCGATCTTGGGTTGATCGGAGACGGCATTTTTATCTACCTTGAAACGGGTGGTGGGAACCGCCGTGAAACTATGTTTTCCGGCACTCTGGACGGCTTCGCATTTGATGTATGTCTCCATGTACAGGTCGATCAGAGAGAGTTGAAATCAGCATGGACCGTATGTTAATGTATGTCTGTGCCCCGAGACATCGTTAAGCTTCGCAAGGTTGCTGGTTCGATGGTCATTTCGCTCCCGCAGAGCATCCTGTCCGAAATGACCCTCTGTGAGGGTGACCGAGTTCTTATCGAGTCCTTGGGCGCTACCAGACTTGTAGTTACAAAGGAGATGAAGGAAATGCCCAACACGCAAAGAGCGGAACTCGAATTAGCAGTGCTGGAGGCCAAGCAAGCGGCACATCATGAAGCGGGAGCGTCCCTATGTTACCAACACAACAACTCTATGGAACTCGACCTTCGGTTGTCAGACAGTGATGTGTTTGAACTCGAAATGCTGGAGCGGAATCGGGAAGCGGCGGAACTTGCCGTGGAAATTGCAAAGAAGCGGCTGGAAATTTTTGAGCTTCAGGGATCGGTTCCGGCTAACGAGTAGATTTTTTTCATTTAACTCGTTGGTGTAAAACCCGATCCGCCCGCACTCGCCAGCGCCGGTCATCGCCCACCAGGGTCACGCTGAAAATTTCTTTGGGACTAGTATAGCGTTTCAGTAAAACATAATCATAGTGTTTTGTTTCCTGTTATGCTGGTGGGATGCCACGGACATCCACGCGCCCGAAGCTCGTTCTGACGAGTGAGGAGAAGGAATTTCTTGA
>JBEKHQ010000167.1:0-6286 GCA_050012195.1 Bryobacteraceae bacterium
CAAGGGACTAAAGCGCAAGGAGCAGGAAGACCTGGTGCTGGCAGCCGATGCCGCCGGTTCCATCCACGGAACGATACTGAGGCTCCCCGATTTCTATGGCCCCAACGTGGAACGCAGTCTCGTCGCCGGCGCGTTCCAGGCGGCGGCCAAGGGCGGGCGCGCCCAGTTGGTGGGCCCCATCGATACGCCTCACGAATTCATTTATGTGCCGGACGCGGGCCCCGTCGCGCTGGCGTTGGCGAGCGAGCCGAAAGCCTTCTCGCGCGCCTGGAATCTGGCCGGGGCGGGCGTCATCACGCAACGGGAATTCGTCGAGCAGGTGTTCCGAGAGGGCGGACGCAACCCCAAGCTCCTGGTCGCAAACAAGACCATGCTGCGTTTGCTGGGCCTATTCAATCCCTTAATGCGCGAATTAGTGGAGATGCACTATCTATTCGAAACGCCGGTCATCATGGACGATTCCGCGTTGCGTGGACTGCTTGGCGACGTACACAAGACTTCTTACGCCGACGGAATCCGGGAAACCCTGCGGCTGACTAATCGCCCGTGACCGTTTCCGGCGCCGACGCGAATTCTCGATCCTGGTCCCGGTACTGAAGCTGGTAGAGCGTCCAATAGACGCCGCGCAGCGCCAGCAACTCTTGATGCGTTCCCGCTTCCCGCAGCTTGCCTTTATGCATCACCAGAATGCGATCGGCGCGCTGGATGGTGGAAAGCCGGTGCGCAATGACGATCGAAGTGCGTCCTTCCATCAGGCGCTCGAGGGCGTCGCGGATGCGAAATTCGGTTTCGGTGTCGACGCTGGATGTGGCTTCGTCGAGAATCAAGTAGCGCGGATCGTGCGCCAGCGCCCGCGCGAAGCTGATGAGCTGCTTCTGTCCCGTCGAATAACCGTTGCCGCGCTCTCGCACAGGCTGAGCGAAGCGTTCCGGAAGCGTTTGGACGAAATCCAGCAGGTTCACGCGTTCCGCCGCTGCCGTCATTCCCGCATCGCTGATGCCCGCCGTGCCGAGCCGGATGTTGCTCGCGATGGTGCCGGTGAAAAGATGGGGATCTTGCAGCACCACGCCGAAATGACGCCGCAGCTCGTCGAGATCGAAATCGCGGATGTCCACTCCGCCGATCAGGATTCGGCCGCGCTGCACGTCATAGAATCGCAGCAGCAAGCTGGTGAGCGTGGTCTTACCGGCGCCGGTGTGGCCTACGACGGCGACCGTCTCGCCCGGCTCGATCCGGAAGGTGACATCGTTGAGCACCCAATCTTCGTCCTTATACGCGAACCAAACGCGGTCGAACTCGATGGCGGCGGGTCCTTCGGGGAACGGCCTCGGCTGGGCCGGCGATTGAATCGAAGGTTCGGTGTCGAGCAGCTTAAAAACCCGCTCGGAAGCCGCCATGGCGCCTTGCAGGATGTTGTATTTCTCGCTCAGGTCCTGTATCGGACGGAAGAAACGCAATCCATATTGAAAAAACGCCACCAGCACGCCTAGGCTGAGCGCTCCTCCGCGAATTCGAAATCCGCCATACGCCAGCAGCAGCGCCAGCGCCAGCATTCCGAGGAATTCGACCACGGGATAGAACCATCCGTAGGCCGTGATCGTGTCCTTGTACGCTTCCATGTGATCGCGATTGATCTGGTCGAACTCCCGGCGGCTCCGCGCCTCGCGATTGAAGAGTTGCAGGACGGCGATCCCGTTGATGTGCTCCTGCAAGTAGGAATTAATGCGGGCGATAGCCACGCGGATGCGGCGGTAACTCTGCTGCACAGTGCGCCGGAACTGCATCGTCACCAACACCACCAGAGGCATTACGGCTATCATGAACGCGGTCATCCCCGGGCTCAAGCTAAGCATCACCGCCACCACGAAACCTAGCATCAGCATGTCGCCCAGGATCATGAGCAGTCCCGAGGAGAACAGCTCGTTGAGCGCGTCCACGTCGGTAGTAATGCGCGTCACCAGCCGGCCGACGGGGTTGTGGTCGTAGAAGCTGAGATCCAGCCGCTGCAAGTGCGCCATCAGTTCGCGCCGCAAATCGAACATGGCCTTCTGTCCCACCCACTGCATGAGGTACTGTTCGCCGAAATCGCACAGCAGCGCGCCCACCAGCGCCAGCAGGTAAACCAGGGCCACTTGGAGGAGCCCCGTCCAGGGATCGCGCGACAAAAACGGATCGAGCAGCGTGATTTTGCGATGTCCGGAGGGGACCAGATAGCGGTCGACGGCCAGCTCGGTGAGCAGAGGGCCTACCACTTGGAGCGCCGCGTTCACCAGCAGAAGCGCCAGCGCGATCGCGACTTCGAGCTTGTACGGCCGGATGTAGCGGAGCAGGCGCCGCATCAGACGCCCGTCGTACGCTTTCCCTAAGACCTCTTCTTCCACGTACTTCTAGTTTAGCGTTGGACGATGTTGGTTACGGGACGTGCCCCCAGTATAAGCCCGGGCATCGGACACTAGCAGACATTCTAGTAGACAAGAGACGAATTGTGTACTAGAATGTCTACTAGAAGCAATGCCTAAGAATATATCTAGTGAAAGTCGTATCGAGTTGCTCCAGGGCACGCTCGACATGCTGATTTTGCGGACTCTTCAGTGGGGACCGCAGCATGGGCACGGTGTCGGACAGGCGATTCGGCAAAGTTCGGCGGATCTGCTGTTGATCGAGCGCGGGTCCTTATATCCGGCGCTGCATCGGCTGGAGGCTCGGGACCTGATCGCGTCGGAATGGAAGACTTCGGATCTGAACCGGCGAGCGAAGTATTATCGGCTCACCGCGGCTGGTAAAGCGCAATTGGTGGCTGAGCAGTCCAAGTGGAAGCTATTCGTCCGGGCGATCACTCGCGTGATGCGTCCGGCGTGAGGAGGAGCGGCTATGCGGTGGGATTTTTGGCGACGGGAACGACGCGAGGCCGATCTCGAGGATGAGATCGCCTACGATCTGGCTGTGGACGCGGAGGAGCGGATTCGCTCGGGCGCCACGCCTCACGAATCGGAGTGGGCCAGCCGCCGCGACTTCGGCAACGTGCCGTTGGTGAAGGAGGGCATTCGCGAAACGTGGGGCTGGACATCGCTCGAACGGCTCGGTCAGGATATTCGATTTGGATGGCGCAGCTTGCGCAAGAGCCCGTTGTTCGCCACCATGGCCGTGTTGTCGCTGACGCTCGGTATCGGCGCGAACGCGTCCATATTCAGCGTGATCAACGCTGTTCTGTTCCGGCCTTTACCCGTGGAGCGCGGATCCGAACTGGTCTCTCTCAACGAAACACTGGCGGGTAACACCGTTCCTCTTCTCTCCTACCCGAACTACCGCGATTTTCGCGACCGCAATTCCGTGTTCACGGGGTTGGCCGCGTACACCATAGTCCCGGCGAGCGTGGGTCCGAAGGGCAACGCCCAGCGGCTGTGGGGCTATGTCGTGTCCGGCAATTATTTCGAGCTGCTGGGAGTGAAACCGCACGCCGGCCGTCTGCTCCTGCCCGAGGACGACAAGGTGCGCGGAGGCCATCCGGTGCTGGTTCTGACTTACGCGGCATGGCAGAAACGCTTTGGCGGCGACCCCAATATCGTTGGGGCCAAGGTGCAAGTGAACGGCCGGGAGTTCACCGTGCTGGGAGTCGCGCCCAAGGAGTTTATCGGGACGGAGATCATGATTGCTCCGGAGGTCTTCTTCCCCATCGCCATGCAGAAAGAGTTGGAAGGCGGCGAAGGGTATCTGGACCGTCGGACTGGCTGGAGCGTCTTTGTGGTGGGGCGTTTGAAGCCAGGGGTTACCCGCGCGCACGCCGAGTCCGTTCTCAACGGGATCGCGCAGCAATTGGCGCAAGAGTATCCGCGGGAGGTCGGCGGCATGAAGATCAAACTTTCTCCCACGGGGCTGGGAGGATCGTACATGCGGGATCCCACCATCGCGTTCGCCGCCACCATGTTCGGCGTCTGCTGTCTGGTGTTGTTGGTCGCCTGCACGAACCTGGCCAGCATGCTGCTTGCCCGCGCCGGCGACAAGCGTAAGGAAACCGCGATCCGGATTGCTCTGGGCGCATCGCGAGGTGTGCTGATCCGGCAACTGCTGATCGAGAATCTCATGGTGGCTCTGCTGGGCGGCGCGGGCGGCGTTCTGTTGGCAACCTGGATTATGAGCGCGTTGACGGCCTGGCATCCTCCCGTGGAGATCCCGCTGGTTATTAGCGCTCCCGTGGATATCCGCGTGTTGCTGTTCACGCTGGTTGTATCCACCGTCACGGCGCTGTTGTTCGGTCTGCTGCCGGCTTTTCAGGCGACCAAAACGGATCTGGTCCCGGCCTTGAAGAATGAGGCCGCCACGCCGCGGCTCCGCTACTGGCATTTGCGCGATTACATGGTGGCGGCCCAGGTTTGCCTGTCGGTGCTGCTGCTATTTTGTTCGGTGCTGGTGGTCCAGAGCTTGCAGCGGTCGCTGGACGCGCCCCGCGGCTTCCAATCGCACGGCCTCGCTACCGCCTCCTTCGATTTGAACATGCAAGGCTATGACGAGCCCCGCGGCCGGGAGTTCGAGCGGAAAGTGCTGGATCAGGTCCGACAACTGCCCGGAGTCGACTCGGCCGCGCTGGTGAATAATATTCCCTTAGCCGCGGGCGTCGGTTCCAATCACATCTATATCGAAGGCAAGCCGGTCCCCAAGCGCGCCGCTGACGTGCCGATCGCTTACGAATTCATTGCCAGTCCCGACTATTTCCGTACCATGCGAACGCGCCTGATTTCGGGCCGCGAGTTCGGGGACAGGGACAAGCAGGGCGGCCGCCGGGTGGCTATCGTCGACAGCGCATTCGCGGAGCAATTGCTGGATGGGGGCGGCAGTCCGCTGGGACGCCGCTTCACCACCAACACAACCAAGGAGCCGATCGAGATTGTGGGCGTGGTGGAAGCCGGGAAATACTACCAACTCAACGAGCGCCGGCAGATGGCCTTCTGGACGCCGCTTGACATCTCGTATACCTCGATCGCTTCCATAGTGGCGCGCACTCGAACGAACTCTCCGGAAGCCCTGGCGCCCTCGATCCGGGGCGTCGTCCGCGAAATCGACCCCTCCATCGCGCTGTTCGCCGCCGGCAGCGTGGACGATCAACTATCGCTGACGTTCTTCCCGGCCCGCATCGCCGCGATTACGCTTAGCGCGTTTGGGATTCTGGCGCTGGTGCTCTCCGCCACGGGAATCTACGGCGTTATGGCTTACGCGGTGTCGCGCCGTACCCGCGAAATCGGCATCCGCATGGCGATCGGCGCGACGCAGGCGCAAGTGCTCGAGTCGGTAGCGCGCCGCGCTGCCACGTTGATCGGTACGGGGCTGGTTCTTGGCTTGGGAATGGCTCTCTTCGCGGGCCGATTGCTGGGACGGCTTCTTTATGGCGTGAAGCCCACCGATCCGCTGAGTTTCGCGATCGTGTTCGGTCTGATGCTCGCTATCGGCGCGGCCGCCACATTTCTGCCGGCCCGTCGCGCGACGCGCATCGATCCCACGCAGGCCTTGCGGCAGGAATAGCCGCGGCCCGGCTGTAAGTCACAGACGCGCGTTAGGTATAACTCGGGTTATACTGCGAGTATGAAAACGGCTGTCTCATTGCCTGACGAGCTTTTCCGCAGGGCGGAAGCAGCTGCCCATCGGCTGCGGGTTTCGAGGAGCGAATTGTACGCCAAGGCGCTTGCGGAATTTTTGAAGTGCCAGCGAGACGGCGCAATCACGGAACGCCTGAATGAGGTTTGTTCCCGGAACGCGGCGAAAGTGGATTCCAGGTTGCATCGCGCGCAACTGAAATCTCTCGAAAAGGACGTTTGGTAGAGATGGGCGAGATTCAGCGAGGGGAGATCTGGTGGGCAGATCTTCCGGCGCCTCGTCGGTCCGAGCCTGAATACAGACGACCGGTGCTTGTGGTTCAGGCGGACGCCTTCAATCAAAGCCGGATTCAGACGGCCATCGTGGCGGCAATCACGAGCAACGTGGACCTTGCGGACGCGCCAGGAAATGTACTGCTGCCGGCGCGCTCGGCGGGACTCTCGCGGGACTCGGTTGTGAATGTCTCGCAGCTCCTGACGCTCGACCGCGGTTTCCTGACTGAGCATGCCGGGACGTTGCCGCCGCGTTTGCAACGCTCCGTTGACGAGGGGCTGCGGACGGTCCTGCAACTTTAGCGCTTGGGTTCTTCCGAAAATTACGTTCACGACGCTGTTTTTCAATCAGCTGGTGTTGGTGCCTTTCCCGTAGCAGGACCGGAGGCCATGCGGTGGATCGTAATCCCCAGTTTCCCGAGGCGGCG
>JBEKHQ010000168.1:0-6281 GCA_050012195.1 Bryobacteraceae bacterium
CGCCAGCTTCCTTGAGCCGCGGAATGATGTTCCGCACCGTGAGTTCGTCGAGAATGGTGTGGACGGCCACCCATTCCTGGTCGCTCAGATTCGAGATGGTCGGATTCTTAAGCGCGGGCAGAATACCGAGGACCGCCGGGAGACAATCCTTGCGAACGTTCAGAATCAATCCCACCTTGCCCAGCGCGTTGATGGCGCCTTCCAGCAACAGGCGGATATCTTCGATCTTGCGGCGTTTCCAGTCGTCGCGCCACGAATCGAAATTGGCGATCAATTGCGTGTTCGATTCAAGCACGGTTTCGATGATGCGCAGCTTATTGGCCCGGAGCGACGAACCCGTTTCGGTCACTTCGACGATGGCGTCGGCCAGAACGGGCGGCTTTACTTCGGTGGCGCCCCAACTGAATTCCACTTTAGCTGTCACGCCGTTGGCGGCCAGATAGCGCTTAGTAGTGGCCACCAGTTCCGTGGCGATGATCTTACCCTCCAGGTCTTTCACGCTTTGAAAAGCGGAAGTTTCCGGAACGGCCAACACCCAGCGCACCTTTCCGAAGCTCTGCTTGGCATAGATCAGGTCGACTACGGCGTGTACCTTGGCTTCGCTCTCTTCGATCCAATCGCGGCCCGTCAGCCCGGCATCCAGCACGCCGTCTTCGATGTAGCGCGCCATTTCTTGCGCGCGGATCATCATGCATTCGATCTCGGGATCGTCGATGGCCGGAAAATAGGAGCGCGAGCTGGTGGTGATGTTAAAACCGGCGCGGCGGAACAGATCGATGGTCGCGTTCTCGAGGCTGCCTTTCGGAATGCCCAGCTTCAGTTTCACAATTGGCTCCCGTAAACGGCGGCCGGATCGTAGGCGCGAGGTTCGGATTCTTTCCACTCGCCGGCTTCCAGGCGTCGGAAGAAGCAGCTTCGATAGCCTTCGTGACAGACTCCGGGACCGAGAGCCTCAACCTGGATCAGAAGCGTGTCGTGATCGCAATCGGTGGCGATGTCCTTCACCACCAGCCGATGGCCCGACGTTTCACCTTTCATCCAGAGCTTATTGCGCGAGCGGCTGAAGAACGTGACGAAGCCGGTTTCAACGGTCTTGCGAAACGACTCCTCGTTCATGAAGCCGACCATCAACACGCGCCCGGACTTTTGGTCTTGAATGACGGCGGTGAGGATGCCGTTGAGTTTCGTGAAGTCGAGATTCATTTGTCGATACCAATAAAAAAGCCCGCCAGTTGGATCGGCGGGCTGGACGTACGTTTCAGAAATCGATCAGAATGCCGCCGATCGCCAGACGATCCGATGATGGTGGTGATGGGCGGCTAACATGAAATCCGAGTATACCAGTTTTGCCCGTCACTCGCTTCGCGGATTCAACAGCAGCTTCGAGCGGATCAGACCTTCCACTTGCCGCCAGACCGCGGGATCGGATTCGATTTCGATATGCGGGCGCATGAAGACCCGGGCGAACCAAGGGTAGCCTTCGCAGCTCACCGGCGTGGTTTTGTAGTCGAGCCGAAAATTGCCGAGAATCCGGGTGTGCGACGCGTCGGCGGCGCGAATTTTCGACCGGCCATGCACCAGTCCAGCCGACTGATAAAAGTTGATCGCCTGACTCACGTTTGCCGGAATCGACGCGTCGTCTTCACCGGGCTTTTGCACGCTGTCCACTTGAACGGTGAGTAAGATGGGGATTCCCTCTTGCCCCAAAGCGCGCGCGACAGTTACCGTTTCCGAACCTCCCCAACTGTGGCCGAAAATGGCGATGCGTGCGTTGCTCTTTTCGTCCGCCGAGAGGCTTCCGTCCCGGTCTGTGTCGAGCAGTCGCAGGATTTCGCGGCGTGCTTGATCGCCGCGATGATTCTCGAACATCCTCACCTGCAAGGTCGACGGGTATGCGTCGCTGAGGCGCTTCGCGAGCTGGACTTCGGCATGCAGCTTGTCGTTCGGTCCCACGAACCCGCCCATAAATCCGACTACGATGGCCACCGGAGCGGGCGCCGAGGTTCGGAGCTCGGCCGCGGGCGATAGGATGAAAGGAAGGAACACGAGAAGACCGCGCGTGAGCATGGAACGAAACCGCCAGCGCGAGAGCGCCGGCCAGCCTCGATTCTACCATCGCCAGCCCGTTCAATCGCTCGGAAGACCGCCCGCTGACGCTCCGTCGTTCGATCCCAATTCGCTAACAAGCCCCTCGGGTTCTAAAGTCCCGTCCACAGCCGCGACTCTTCGGGGATTGAAGTGCGAGCCGTCCATCCAGGCATAAGCCATGCCGACACCAATCGCCGGATGCAGCACCGCCAGCGATGCCAGCCCAACAGCATACTTCTTGGACTTGACGAACGATTCGAGAACGCCGCGCACCGGACTGCTTCGAGGGATCGTGCCCGGAACCTGCCCGATCGCGAAACTCGAGAACTCAAGATCGCGATGCTTCTTGCTGTAGCTCACCAGGCATTTGGCCGCCTGCTTGGGCGTCATGATTCCCAAATCGGAGATGAGGTTCCGATGGACAGCTTTGGGATAGTAAAGGTCAATCACCTGCCGGGCAAAGTCGGCGCAATTCCGAGACAGCAGGTGAAAGCGCTTCCGGTTTTCCTCCGAGTTGAGCGCGCGAATCAACTGGTCGTCTTGCTCCCCGGTGGTCTCGATCCCGAACGTATAGATGGATCGGTCGTAAGCCTCGCCCACCAGTTGCGTCCAATCTCCCGGCGGCGCGCTCCCATCGCTCCCGTCCGGCACGATCTCCTCGAGATGCCTTCGCCGATAACTGTCGCGAAGCGATGCAGCCTCTTCCCGTGTCGCCGAAGACGGAACCTGGTCGGCTGTTTCCACCGCATAGAGGTACGGGATCAGTGGAATCGCAATCCAGTCGAGGCCGTCAATCCTGTGATAGCGGCTCAGCACCACGCCCGGCTCTCCCAGATTGCAGCGGCGTACCGAAAGCGGAGTGGCAGCGCAGACACGGGAGAGATAAATCGCCGCGTGACCGGTGGGTGTCATTCCGCCGAACGCGCCGTACGGCTCCTCGAGTAGTAACGTTACATCGGCGCGAGCCGTCACGGCGGCGCCTAGCAGGAACCACACCACCCGGATTGACCATCGCGCCAGCATACGACATCTTCCACGTGAGCATGTTCTCCTCCACGCGTAAATCCCTCATTCCCAACAGCGGCCGTCGGATCAACCTGTATATATTTTTCACGCTTTGGGCAATAGGTGCCGGATTATTCCTGACGCAGCGCGGTTATCGGATCGATTCGGCTCGCGCGCCGGGCCGGCACGAAACTGGCGAAGAAAGCAGCCGCCACCAACACCGGAATGACGACGGCCAGCGTCGACGGTTGGACGGGGCGCACGCCCTCCACCAGTCGTTCCAACATACGCCCCGCCGCCAACGCCCCGGCAGTGCCGATCGCAACGCCCAAGCAGGTCATTCCAGCGCTCTGTCGCAGCACCAGCCACATGACATTCCGAACGCTGGCGCCCAGTGCCATGCGCATACCGATTTCCGGCACGCGCCGGCCCGTCAGGTACGCCAGCACACCGTAAATTCCGATGGACGCCAGCAGCAGCGCCACCCCCGCGAATATGCCGAACAGCAGCAGGAGAAAGCGTTGCCTGGCGATCGAAGCGCTCGCGAGCTGATCCATGCTTCGGACCTCGTAGAGCACCTGATCGTTCCCCTCTCCGCGCAACTCTTGCCGCAGCGCTTCGACGATACTCAGCGGCGCTACGCGGGTCCGGACCGCAATCGACATCAGTTCCGACCAGCGGCGCAGCAATTGGTCGGGCACCTGGGCGAAAGGATAGTAGAACTGGGCGCGCACCTGGGCTTGATCGTCACTCGCGAGTCCCCAATGCCGGACATGGCGCACCACGCCCACTACGCGAACCGGGCCGGAGTCCATTTCCGGAATCCATAGACGCTTCCCAACGGCCTCCTTGCCGCCGAAAGCATTTTGCGCCATGACGTCGTCGATTACGACCACGAGTTCCTTGCCCATGCGATCCTGGTCACTGAAGAATCGGCCTTTGAGCAGCCGGATGCCCATCGCTTCGAGATAATCGGGGGTCACGCAAGTTGCCAGCGCGATCGGCTGCTGGTTCTCCGGCGGAATCGCGGCCGTGGTCCAGTAGCCCAGCTGGTTATTCCCTTCGCGCATTGGGACCGTATCCACCATCGCGATCGATTGCACTCCCGGCACGCGGCGGGCGCGATCCAATACGTCCTGCCAGGCGGCGCGAATCCGCGCGGGATTCCCGAGCGCGCCGGGCGACAGCCCCATCCGAGTGACCAGCACGTTGCGGATATTGAAACCCGGGTCCGTCGACGAGAGGCGCACCAGCGTGTTCCCCAGCATTCCGGCGGCAACCAAAAGCACCACGGCCAAGGCGATTTCGGAGACGACAAAACTGGTGTGCAGGCGGCGCGAACTTCCCGCGATGCTCCGGCCGCCCGTGCGCAACGTCTGCTCCAACTCGCGGCTTGGAGCTCGCAACGCCGGAGCCAAGCCGAAAAGAAGGCCGCTGACGAAAGAAGCGCCGAGCGCGAACAGCAGCACGCGCCAATCCAGATGGATTTCGTCGGCGCGCGGCAAACTGCCTTGCCACAGCGACACAAACGGGCGGATGCCAACGACGGCAAGCAAGACTCCGAGCGCGCCCCCCGATAAGCCCAGCACCACGCTCTCCGTCAGACACTGACGCACCAGCCGCCCGCGGCCTGCACCCAGCGCCACGCGCATAGCCAGCTCGCGCTCGCGTGAAACCGCGCGCGCCAGCAGCAAGCTGGCCACATTGGCGCACGCAATCAGCAAGACCAGTCCGACCGCTCCCAGCAGCAGCCACAGCGTGGATCGGACGCTTCCAACATCCGGGCGAAGCGGCTGCGCATCGATGCCGCGGTCCTTATTCGTGTCCGGGTACTGTTTGGACAGACGATTGCCGAGCATCGCCAGCTCCGCCCGCGCTTGGCCCAGCAACGCGTTAGCCCGCAGGCGCGCGATCGTGGTAACCGGGTGCGGCCCGCGGCTCTGCATGAACCCAGCGGTGTCTTGCCCCATGGGCGTGTACACATCGCCTTCGTAACCGTACAGTCGAAAACCTGCCGCCGCGACGCCCACAATAGCATAGCGCTTTCCGTCAAGAACCAGGGCTTGGCCCAACGCCGACGGGCTTCCGGCAAATCGACGCTGCCATAAACTGTAGCCGAGGATCGCCACCGGTTCGCCGCCGGGGCGGTCTTCCTCGGGTAGGAACGCTCGCCCTTTGAAAAGCGGAACGCCCAGCACTGAAAATAGATTGGACGAGCTCTCCATTTCATCGACGTGCTCGGGTTCCCCAGGCTCGCTCAGCGTGCCCGAGCTGTAAACCCACCCTGCTAGCTCCGCCGAACGAGTCCAGCGCTGGCAATCCAGAAAGTCGAAGTGCGCGAGATTCTGCTCCCCAAATAGGGCCACATTCCACGTTTCCGTATGTCCGTGCACGGCCACCAGCCTGTGCGGCTCGAAATAGGGCAGCGGCTTCAGCACAACTCCGTTGACGACGGTGAACATCACGGTGGTGGCGCCGATGCCGATCGCCAGAGTCGCGAGCGCGACTGCCGCGAATCCCCGCTGGTGCCACAGCGTGCGAAGCGCGTAGCGAACGTCCTGCCACAGATCGTCCAGCCAGAGCGTGCCGCGGGCGTCGCGACACTCCTCTTTCACTTGCTCCTCGCCGCCCAGCGCGAGCCTAGCCTGCCGGCGCGCTTCCCCAGGATCGCAGCCCCGAGCGATCAGATCGGCCATGTGTTGTTCCAGATGGAAGCCCAGCTCTTTGTCGAGTTGCTCATCCATCTGTTTTCGACGCCGAAGGCGCTGCCACCAGTTCATTCCGCGCCTCCGTCAGACAGCCTAAGGATCAGGCCGACAGCTTCCGCCAAGCGTCTCCAACTTGCAGCTTCCGTTTCGAGCTGCGCTCGCCCTTTCCGAGTCAGGCGATAGTATTTAGCTTCGCGCCCGGTTTCGGTCTCCTTCCAGTCGGCATCCAGCAGGCCGCGGTTTTCGAGCCGGTGCAGCGCCGGATACAGCGAGCCTTGCGGAACTTGCACCACGTCGCGCGACACTTGTTGGAGCCGTTGCGCGATCGCGTATCCGTGCACCGGACCCAGCGCCACAACTTTCAAGATCAGCAGGTCCAAGGTGCCTTGCGGGAGATCCGATTTCGCCGTCATTTGCAGAACGCCTCCGTCTTCTACATATCTAACATAGAACGTGTAGAAGTGCAAGGGGTGTGTCGGC
>JBEKHQ010000169.1:0-6266 GCA_050012195.1 Bryobacteraceae bacterium
CATGCCCACGCGCTCCGCCAGACGAACAAGTTCGGCGACAGCCTCGGGATTCCGGCCAAGATAAGACGTCACAACCAGGGGACGGTGCGCCGCCAGCAGATCGTCAACCAGATTCGCGATGTCGGCCGTCGGGATAGCACCGGGCGCGAGCGGCGGCCACTCGGCTGGATCAACCCGCGCCGCCGGAGTCTCTTGCTCCATCACTTCGCGCGGACCCATCAGGTAGACCGGGCCCTGGGGATCGCTGTGAGCGATTTGCATCGCTCGAAATACCAACTGCTTCACGTTGGCGCCGGTGCGAATCTCGTTGTCGTATTTCATATAGCCGCGAACGATGCCGCGCTGATCGCGGACGTCCTGTATCCAGTGGATGAACTCGTTCCGGCTACCGCGCAGTTCGCCCTCCTGCGTAAACGGCGACGCGCCTGCAAAGATCAAAACCGGAACGCGGCCCTTGGCGGCATTGTGGATGGCGCCCGCGAGAGCTTGCGTGCCGCACTCTACATGGACGAAGACCGCCTGTGCTTGGCCAGTTACCTGAGCGAAGCCGTGTGCGGCGCTCAAGGCGACCATTTCGTTCGGACAAGTGATGACTTTCAGCGCGGCCCGTCCGGTCGCGCGCATTTCCGCCAGGCTCTCGATTAACGCCGGATGATCGCTGCCGAAGTTCGCGAAGATGTGTGAAACCCCGGCTTCTTGCAGTGCCTCGAGAAAAGCGGCGCTCGTGGTATACATAGTTCCACTGTAGCGGTCATTCCATCGGAAGTCCCACGTAGTTCTCGGCCAGACTGGCCAGGGCCGCGCGCGAGCTGGTGACATAATCCAACTCCGCCAGCTGCCTGCGTCGGTCGAATCCCGAGTCGCTCGGAAAACAATGCAGCATCGACGTCATCCACCAGGAGAAGCGCTGGACTTTCCAGGCCCGGCGGAGACAGGTCTCGGAATAACGATCGAGGAGTTCGCGTCGTCCTTGCTTGATAAATAGCGCCAGCGCGCGCGCCAAAACACGCACGTCCGCGATCGCAAGGTTCAGCCCTTTCGCGCCCGTGGGCGGAACGATGTGCGCGGCGTCGCCCGCTAAGAAAAGCTTGCCATGCTGCATCGGTTCCACTACAAATCCGCGCATGTCGGTAATGCCTTTCTGCAGGATCTCGCCTTGTTTGGGAGCCCATCCGTCGGCGCTGGTCAGGCGAGTGCGTAGCTCCTCCCAGATTCGATCATCCGGCCAATTCGCCAAGTCCTCCTCCGGCGCGCATTGCAAATACAATCGTGTAACTTCCGGCGATCGCATGCTAAACAGCGCGAAACCTCGCTGATGGTAGGTGTAGATTAGCTCCTCCGACGCCGGCGCCGCTTGTGCCAGAATGCCGAGCCACGCGAAGGGATAACTTCGTTCGTAGTATGCCAGCGCGCCTTCGGGAATGGATGAGCGGCAAATGCCGTGCCAGCCGTCGCAGCCGGCGATGAAATCGCACTGCAACTCGCATGGTTGGCCATCTTGCGAGCGAAAGCGAATCCTGGGCGAGGTACTGTCAATGTCATGCACGGTCACTTGGTCCGCCTCGAATATAATCTGACCGCCGGCGGCGACGCGCGCCCGGATCAAGTCCCGGATCACTTCGTGCTGCGCGTAGATGGTGATCGACTTGCCGCCGGTGAGTTCTGTCAAGTCGATGCGGTGCCTGCGCCCCAGGAAGCTCAGCTCGATCCCATGATGTATGAGGCCCTCGCGCTGCAAGCGATCGCCGAGGCCGGTGTCGATCATCAGGTCCACCGTTCCCTGTTCGAGAACTCCCGCCCTGACGCGTTCCTCGACATACTTCCGGCTGCGCGCCTCAATCACCACGGACTCGATGCCTTCCAGGTGCAGCAAGTGCGAAAGCATCAGTCCCGCCGGTCCGGCGCCGACAATCCCAATCTGTGTCCGCATTTTTAAGCGACCTCGGATTCTAGTAGACTACAACGTGAACTAAGCCGATGGCGGAATTCCTCACCCTCGCTCAAGCCGTCGCTCGATACATCCACGATGGCGACGTAGTGGCGGCCGAAGGCTTCACGCATTTAATCCCTTTCGCCGCCGGTCACGAAATCATACGGCAAGGGCGGCGCGACCTGACGCTGGTTCGGATGACTCCCGACATTCTGTACGATCAGATGATCGGCATGGGCGCGGCCCGCAAGTTGATCTTCTCCTGGGGCGGTAATCCCGGAGTCGGCTCACTCCATCGGTTGCGCGACGCCATTGAGCACGGCTGGCCGCATCCGCTGGAAATCGACGAACACAGCCACGCCGGGCTCGCCAACGCTTACGAAGCCGGCGCCGCGGGCATGCCGTGCGCGATTTTCCGAGGGTATCAAGGCAGCGAGCTTGCCCGCGTAAATCCGAACATCCGCTTCGTGATCTGCCCCTTTACCGGAGAGCGGCTCGCATGCGTGCCCGCGATTCGTCCCGATGTCGCCGTCATTCACGCGCAGCAAGCGGATCGCGCGGGGAACATCTTAGTGAAAGGCATCGTCGGCGTGCAAAAGGAAGCCGTCCTGGCCGCGCGCCGCGCTATCGCCACAGTGGAAGAGATCGTTGACCAGCTTGCGGCCGGAAGTCCCAACGCCGTGGTCTTGCCGAACTGGACGGTCTCCGCCGTATCTGTGGCGCCCGGCGGCGCGCGTCCGTCCTACGCGCACGGATATTACCGCCGCGACAATTCGTTTTACGTGGCCTGGGACGCGATCTCGCGCGATCGCGAGACGTTTCTCGAATGGATGCAAGCGAATGTGCTGGAAACGCACTTCGTCGAGACCATGGCATGACCTACTCCGCGTCCGAAATGATGACTGTCGCCGCGGCGCGCGCGCTTCGGAACGAAGACATCTGTTTCGTGGGCATCGGTCTGCCGTCGGCCGCATGCAATCTCGCGCGGCTCACACACGCGCCCGGAATCACGCTGATTTACGAGTCAGGCACGCTCCAAACCCGTCCGTCGGTTCTACCCCTTTCGATCGGTGACGGCGAGCTTTGCGAAACGGCGCTTACCACGACGCCGGTAGTGGAAATGTTTCGCTATTGGCTGCAAGGCGGCCGCATCACGGTGGGGTTCTTGAGTGGCGCTCAAGTGGACCGCTTTGGTAACTTGAACTCGACCGTGATCGGCGATTATGACAAGCCTAAAGTGCGGCTGCCCGGAAGCGGAGGCGCAACGGAGATCGCCACTTGCTGTCAAAAAACGTTCATCGTCGTGCGACACACTCCGCGCACATTAGTGGATCGTGTGGATTTTGTCACCTCGCTCGGGCACGGCCGGAGCGGCGTCGAGCGCCACGCGGCGGGCGTGAAGACGCAAGGTCCGGCGTTGCTGGTGACCGATCTATGCGATATGACGCCGGCTGCGGCAACGAAGGAGTTCACAGTGACTTCGATCCATCCAGGCGTTACGCGCGAGCGTATCCGGGAGAGCACCGGATGGACCGTGCGGTTCGCCGCAAATGCAACCGAAACACCGCCGCCCTCGGAAACTGAATTGCGAGCCTTGCGAGATTTGCATGAACGCACCGCGCGCGCCCACGGCACGGTAGCCGCTGACTGACTTATGAGCGATTCAGGCTATCGCAAACCCGATCCGGTAAGCCAGCCCGATTATCTGTACGAGCCCTACCGGGCCACCGTCCCCCGCGCGCCGCGCCAGCCGCTGGTGCTGCATCCCGAGACTCTTTCGGAGCGGACCGGTCCGGTTTTCGGCCCCGCCGACGTCAGCGGGAATTGCGGCGATCTCACGCGGCAGCATTCCGGCGAACCGCTAGGTGAGCGAATTATCGTGACAGGCCGTGTAGTCGACGACCGTGGACGGTCGGTTCCCAAAACGCTGATCGAGATCTGGCAGGCCAATGCCGCGGGCCGCTACTTCCACAACAAGGACGACCATCGCGCCCCGCTGGATCCAAACTTCACCGGCGGCGGGCGCGTACTCACCGACGCGAACGGCTGCTATCGCTTTGTCACCGTCAAGCCCGGCGCCTATCCCTGGCACAATCACGACAACGCTTGGCGGCCGGCGCACATTCACTTTTCGCTTTTCGGGCCGGCCTTCGCGACGCGGCTCATCACGCAAATGTATTTTCCCGGCGATCCGCTTTTCGCGTTCGATCCGATCTTCCAATCCATTCGCGACGAAAACGCGCGACAGCGGCTCATCGCACGGTTCGATCTCGGAGCCACGGAGGCCGAGTGGGCGCTGGGCTATCGTTTCGACATCGTGTTGCGCGGGCGCGATGCGACCCCGTTTGAGGATTGAAATGGAACTGCTGCTGACTCCTTCTCAGACCATCGGTCCGTTCTTCCACCTGTGTCTCACGACGGACGAAAGCGCCGGCCGTCTCCTCGGCCCCGAAACGAAAGGCGAGCACATTCAGCTGGTCTGTCGGGTTCTGGACGGCGATGGCGCGCCTGTGGATGACGCGATGATCGAGCTTTGGCAAGCGGATGCCGACGGCAGCCACGGCCTTTTTGGGCGCTTGGCCACCAACGATGACGGTGTCTGCGTATTCGAGACGATCCGACCTGGCTGCGACCGAACGTTGCAAGCGCCACACATTAACGTCTCAATTTTCGCGCGCGGCTTGCTCAAACGTCTGGCTACGCGCGTCTATTTCACGGACGACGCATCGAACGGAGATGACGCGGTGCTGGCGCTTGTTCCGATGGATCGTCGGGAAACTCTGATGGCGCGAGCGGATCGCGCGAATGCCGCTCGCTGGACGTTCGAGATTCACCTGTGCGGCGAACGTGAGACGGTGTTCTTCGATGTCTGAGGGTAAATGCCGGTCCACTTGATCGATAGTCTCGCCACCACCGAGCCGCTCGCGGATGTTTTCTCGGACGAATCGGTTCTTCAGGCGCTGCTCGATTTCGAGGCCGCCCTCGCGCGAGCGGAAGCCCAGCTTGGCGTTATTCCCAAGACAGCCGCGGAGGCGATCGAGAAATGCGCTAAGGCGCCAGGTTTCGACTTGGCCGAACTGGCGCGCGAGACGTTGCGCGCGGGCACTCCTGGAATCCCGGTAGCGCGGGAGCTTACCGCGCGCGTTCGAGCCGCCAACGTCCAGGCCGCACGGTTCGTGCATTGGGGCGCCACCAGCCAGGACGTCGCCGATACCGCGCTGATCCTGCTGCTCAAGCGCGCGCGCGCAATTCTAGCGGGCGACCACGCGCGTCTGATCGCAGCTCTAGCCGCTTTGTCCAACGAGCATGCCGACACCGTAATGCTCGGCCGAACGCTCCTGCAGCCGGCGCCACCGGTGACATTCGGACTGAAGGCGGCCGGATGGCTGGCCGCGACTCGCCGGGGATGGGCGCGCATCGACACCCGGTTCGAGGAAGCCGAAGTGATCCAGTTCGGCGGAGCGAGCGGAACCCTGGCGGCATTGGGCGATCAAGGCGTGGCGGTCGGGCAAGCGCTCGCCGAAGAACTTGGGCTTCGCTATCCGGACGCGCCCTGGCACACGCATCGCGATTGTTTGGCGGCGCTGGCGGCGGCGTGCGGGGTTCAGTGCGGATCGCTAGGAAAAATGGCGCGCGATATTTCGCTGCTCATGCAAGGCGAAGTGGCGGAGGCAGCCGAACCGCAAGGCGACGGCCGGGGCGGTTCTTCGACGATGCCGCACAAGCGCAACCCGATCGGTTGCTCGTTGGCTCTCGCGGCGGCTCATCGCGCGCCTGGGCTGGTCGGCGCGTTCCTTTCGGCGATGGTCCAGGAGCACGAACGCGGCGTCGGTGGTTGGCAAGCGGAATGGCCGATCATCACGTCACTCATCCAGGCCACGGGACTAGCGGTTGCGTCCATGGCCGAAGTGGTCGAAGGACTGACGGTCGACCCCGCTCGGATGCGCGCAAATATCGATGCCACTCGCGGCGCGATCTTCGCCGAACGGGTCATGATGATGCTCGGGTCAACGCTCGGCCGCGACATCGCGCACAAGCTGCTCGAAGAATCGGGACGAAAGAGCGCGGCTGAGCGGCGTCCGCTGGTTGACGTCCTGGCGGAAATCCCGGAGGTCGTTCGAATCATCCCAGCCGTAACGCTCCGTCAAATCGATTCGCCCGAAAATTACCTCGGGATGGCGGGCGACTTTCGAAAGTCCTTGGTTTCGCCGCCGAAAAAATAACGCCGAAGAGGAGATCGCGTGCCCTTTATAACCGTTGACAACGTGCGGCTGTTTTATCGCTTGGAAGGCAACCATCAGCGTCCCGTGCTGGTGCTTGCCCACTCCCTAGGGCT
>JBEKHQ010000170.1:0-6262 GCA_050012195.1 Bryobacteraceae bacterium
CGATGAGGCAGCCGGACAGAAAAGCGATCCTATTGGTCAAGCCTCGGGCCTCCCCAACCGCGCCAACCCCGTCGCCAGCAGCGCGAGCAGCAAGCACAGCGGCGAATAGAACCAGGTGTCCCAATCGGAAAAGGCCGTGCCTTTGACATTCTTGAAGAACCCGAACGTCCGGAGATTCCCCACCGCGCGCAGAGCGAATACCAATCCGAGGCCCCAAATCCCGACATCGAACAACACCGGTAGCGGGCACGGCGCGATCCACCCCGACTTCCCCATCACGATGATCACCGCTATTCCCAGCAAGCCGCACACCACCCAGGTGGCCGACGGAGACGGATCGAAGCTGCGCCGCCCGTTGATGGTCGGCACCGTATATGCGCGGCCCCATCGGCCACCCAGCGCCCAATAGGCGTGCAGAAGCAGAAGCCCGCCCAGGATGACCGCCAGCGGAATCGCGAACAGAAGTCGGTTGCCCATCGTTTCCGGCCTTCGCACAATCTTAACCATTCTCACATCTTCTGTGTCGCAGAAGAACTGATTCCGCTCAGACGGTGATCACTACTTTGCCCACCTGCTGGTTGGATTCCAGATACTCGTAGGCCTCGCGAGACTGCGCCAGAGGAAATGTCTTGGCAATCTTCGGGTGAAAACGCCCGTCCGCCAGCCGATCGAAGACATACTGTTTCGCGGTTTTGAGAAGCTGCGGGTCCCGGTTGATTTCGAAGAGCGTGTAGCCGCGAAGACTCAGCCCTTTTTGCATCGCCGGCCTCAACGGGAACGGAGTCGGCTGCATGGCGAGCGCGCCGTACACGAAAATGATTCCGTGAAACGCGGCGGCTTCCGCCAGCTTCTCCACGAACGGACCGGACACAGGATCGAAGATTAGGCGCGCGCCATTGCCGCCGGTGATCTCCTGCACTCTCTTGACCAGATCCTCTTCTTCGGTGGCGATCACGTGCGGAGCGCCCAGCGAAAGTAACTCGGCGCGTTTGTCCGACTTTCGCGTGCTGGCAATCGCCGTGGCGCCTTCGGCGTTCACGATCTGAATTGCCGCCAGACCGACGCTGCTGGAAGCGGCCGTGATCAGCACGAAATCGCCGCGCTTCACGCCGCCGAACGTGACTAACGCCCCGTAAGCAGTCAAATATTGCATCCATATCGCCGAGCCCTCCGCCGGAGAGAGCTTAGCCGGATACTCGCCCAGCGAGTAGGCGGGCACGATAGCTTCTTCGCCCAACACGCCGTACTGGCCCATCGAGTATCCCGGGATGGTAGCCACCTGCTTGCCCACCCATCCAGGATCGACGTCGGGGCCAACCGCTTCGACCACGCCGGCTGCTTCGTAACCAATTCTGGACGGCGGAACCGGCTGCTCGAAGTAGAACCCGCGCATGTATACCAATTCGGCGCGATTCAAGCCGACCGCTTGTACGCGCAGTTTGGCCTCTCCCTTGCCGGGCGCGCGCGCAGGCTCTTCGTCGAGTTTCAGATTTTCGGGACCGCCGATACTGTGAAAGCGAACGACTTTAGGCATACCGCTTAGGATGACAGAGGCGGCGAAAGGTCGCAATTGATTGCGGGGTAGTAGAATCGATTTGTGCCTCGCGCTTTCGTTTTCATCCTACTGCCAATATTGCTGGGAGGCGCCGATTTGAAAGTCGATCATGTCACCGTCGCGGCCAGGAACCTCGAGAAACTGCGCGCGGGCTTGGCCGCCGTCGGCCTGAACAGTGAATATGGAGGCCCGCACAGCAACCATGCCACCGAAATGGCGCTCACCAGTTTCCCGGATGGATCCTATCTTGAGCTGATCGCGCTGCAACCGAATGCCGACCCCCAAGCCGTAGCCAAAAACGAATGGTCAAAGCCGATTGAGCACGACGCCGGTCCCACCGCCTGGGCCGCTCATGTGAACGACTTGGCCGCCGAGCTTGCGCGGTTGCAAAGCGCTGGCGTGGAAGTGGGAGCGGCGGTCCGGAATGGACGCGCGCGGCCCGACGGGACCAAGCTCGATTGGGAAGCGGCTCGTGTGGGCGGCGGACCCACTGGCGCTTTTTTCCCGTTCCTGATTCGGGACTTCACGCCCCGCGAGCTGCGCGCCTTTCCCCAAGGAAAACCGACCACGCAAGATTTCAGCGGTATCACGCGCGTGGTGATCGCCGTGCATGATCTGGACGCCTCAGCGGCCCGCTATGCCAAGGCCTTTGGCGCGGCGGTTACCGCCCGAGAGACCGACCCGAGTTTCGGCGCCCGCCTGGCTATTCTCGCAGGCACACCTGTTATACTCGCGACACCCGTGAACTCCGACTCGTGGCTGGCTCGGCGACTGGATCAATTCGGCGAAGGGCCGTCAGCGTTCGTCTTGGGCGGGCATTCGAGCGGGCGCTACCAAGCCGTCTCCAAATCCCGCTGGGCCGGAGCCGACGTCTCATGGTTCGACAACGAAAAACTCGGGTGGCGCTTAGGGTTCGAATAAGCCGCCGCCGATGCAGATAACTCGAAGGACCGTTCTCCTACAAGCGCTCGCCCCCTCGCTCTTCCCCCAAGGCATGGCGACGCGCAACGTTCAGCCGCAACCGCGTGCAAAGCGCTCCGGCCTGCCGTTCGACGCAAAGTTCACCGACGTCGCCCATCCAGCCGGCCTCACCGCTCCCAGCGTCTACGGCAACATCGATTCGAAGCGCCACATCCTTGAAGCCGTCGGCTGCGGCATCGCCTTCTTCGATTACGATCACGACGGCTGGCTCGACATTCTCGTTCTCGGAGGCACCCGCTTCGGCGCTACTCCGGAAGGCGCAGGCAACCGCCTCTACAAGAACAATCGCGACGGAACGTTCCTCGACGTCACTACGAAATCCGGCCTTGCGCGCCCCGGCTGGGTCTCGGGCGTCACCATCGGCGATTACAACAACGACGGCCTGGATGACCTGTTCCTCACCTACTACGACCACAACGTGCTCTTCCGCAACAACGGCGACGGCTCGTTCACTGACGTCACGCGCGAGGCGGGCCTGGCGCTGCCGAAGCCGCAATGGAGCACCGGCTGCACGTTCGTCGACTACGATCGCGACGGGCGTCTCGACCTGTTCTTCAGCACCTACGTCGACCTGGACACCGGCGCGAAAATCCCGGCCGGCTGCGATTGGAAAGGGATTCCCGTGCATTGCGGCCCGCGCGGACTTCCCATGGGCCGATGCTACTTGTTTCACAACGACGGCCGTGGCCATTTCACCGACGTTAGCAAGCAGGCCGGCGTCGAAGCGGGCCACGCCTATGGATTCACGGCCGTCGCCGCCGATTTCGACAACGATGGATGGCCCGATATCTACGTCGCCTGCGATTCCACGCTCAGCTTCTACTACCGCAATCGCCGCGACGGAACTTTCGCCGAAGAAGGCCTGGAGCGTGGCGTTGCCCTGAGCGAAGACGGCGCCGAGCAAGCGGGCATGGGCGTCGGCGTCGGCGACTACAAACTGGATGGAACGCTCGGCATTCTGAAAACGCACTTCGCCGACGACACCAGCGTGCTCTACGAAAACAACGGGAAGGGCGAATTCACGGACGTCACGCTGAAGTCCGGCCTGGGCGTGGAAACTCGCTTCGTTTGCTGGGGCGCTGGAATCGTGGATCTCGACAACGACGGCTGGCCCGATTTGTTTATCGCCGCCGGCCAGGTTTATCCGGAGCTCGAAAAGCAGGCGCCGCTCTTTCCTTACAAGAATCCGCGGATTGTGTTCCGCAATCTGGGCGGCGGAAGATTCGAAGAGCTATTCGACGAAGCCGGACCGGCGATCGCCCAGCCGCACTCGAGTCGAGGATGCGCATTCGGCGACTTCGACAACGACGGCGACATCGACATCGTCATCATGAACATGAACGAACCGCCGTCTCTACTGCGCAACGACACTTCCGGGCGCAACCGTTGGCTGAAGGTTCAACTGGAGGCCGTCTTGTCCAATCGAAGCGCGATCGGCACGCGCGTGACGGCGCGCTATGGGGAACACGTACAGGTGCAGGAGTTGATGAGCCAGTCGAGTTTCCTTTCGGTCAACGACAAGCGCCTGCATTTCGGCCTCGGCGCGGAAACGTCGGCAGCGCTCGAGATCCGCTGGCCTAACGGCGGAAAGCAGACGTTCCCGAGCGTGCCGGCAAATCATCTGGTCGTGATCCGCGAAGGCGCGGGAATCGTCGCGGCGCGCAAGCCCCCGTTTACGGCGTAGACTGCTGAGACTCGAAGCTACAGACTTGGTATGTGGGACATGCTTTAGCTTGTCTCCCCGGTGGCTGACACAGGAGTTTCAGCAGTCTTTCTACCATTGCCAAACTCAAAGCGCGGTATCGTGGAACTGGAGCTGCCGTGATCGAGACCGACGAGCAAATGTTACTCGCTCAGCAATGCGTCGCGAATCTGAGAACGATCCTGCTGGAGGCGCGCAAGGTTCATTGGTCTGAGGATTACCGGCGCCTAGCCGCACCCATCCTGCTTGAAGTACAGCAGCGAGAGCAGGAAATCCTTGAATATTTGAGCAGCGGCGTCGAACAACGCGTCTCAAGCTGAGCGTCTTCTTGCGCTTGCTTACCCGCCGGCCAAGCGCACCGCCGGACGGTATTGACATTGCGCTCGCAAATATTCACCCACCCGCCACAACCACTTACGCCATCCCACCGCCATCACTCCGCCCACCGCGGCGTAATATTGTTTTGATGGACCATCCGAACAAAGCTCGCTCCTCAACTCGCCAGGCACGGCGCAGCTCGCGCAATGCAAAATTGCAAAAACGAACCCAATCCCGAAATCGGACGCTCGAGTTTTTGCCTCGCGCGCAGCCCCGTTTCTAAATGCCCCGTTCGTTCCAACTTCCGCGGCGCGCTTTCCTGATGCGCAGCCTCGCTCTTCCATTGCTCAGGCGACTGAACGCTCAAGACGAACCGCTTGTGGATGCGGGTTTCCATCTGCATCCCCACTATCGCGCGCAAACCGCCCTCGACGCCACGATGCTCAATACCAACGCCGGGCTCGACGATTTCATCACGGAAAAATATCACGATCAAATCGCCTCGATTCTCGCCGAATGGACCGCCGGCTTGCTCGAATCACCCGCGCAAATACAGGCCATCGAAAAGGTCCTCGCCCCAGCGTTCTTAGGCTCGTCTGCGCAGCCGGCCGAATCCCGCATCGTCCGCCCCGGGCCCGCGCTTGAAGTCCGCGATGTCACTTTCCCACCGCAGCCTGCCCTTGCGCCCGACGCATTCCTCCACGAATTGCGGTCCTCTCTCAGCAACTATTCGAAGATAGATACCGCCGAGTTTCAAGTCACCGGAATCGACCCGCAACCGAGCGGCAGCCTGGCAACTCGCGTGCGCTACGAACTGGTCGGCACAGGCCCAGGATTCCACCGCGAGCAGCGCGTGGGATGGTGGGATCTCGAATGGGAAGCCGCCTCGCCCGATCAATATCGCTTGCGACGCTGGCATGCCGCGGAAGAGACGCGTAGCCGATCTGCCAAACCGTGGTTCGCTGACATCGCCCCCCACGCGTTCGCGCGCGCTTCTTCCTACTCCGATCAACTGTTGCACGGCGTCGATCATTGGCGCACGATCCTCGACGGCGCATCCGGCATCGACATTTACGGCCACAACGGCGTGTCGGTCGGCGACATCGACGGCGACGGCTTCGACGACCTTTACGTGTGCCAGCCCGCGGGCCTCCCCAATCGGCTTTATCGAAACCGCGGCGACGGAACGTTCGAGGATATTACCGTGGCGTCGGGAGTCGGCCTTCTCGAAAACACCGCCTGCGCCATCTTCGCCGACTTCGATCGCGACGGGCGTCAGGATCTGATCGTTGTGCGCGCCAACGGTCCGCTATTGTTCCTGAATCAAGGCGGCGGCAAGTTTCGCCTCAAGCCCAACGCGTTTCAGTTCGCCAACCCTCCGCAAGGTACCTTCACCGGCGCGGCCGCCGCCGACTACGACCGCGACGGCTGGCTCGACACTTATTTCTGCCTCTACGCCTACTATCAGGGCGCCGATCAATACAAATATCCGAGTCCCTACTACGCCGCCGAAAACGGGCCTCCCAACTTCATGATGCGCAACAATCGCGACGGCACTTTTCGCGACGTTACCGCGCAATCGGGTCTCAACCAAAACAACACGCGTTATAGCTTTTGTTGCGGGTGGGGCGACTACAACCGCGACGGATGGCCCGACCTTTACGTCGTCAACGATTTCGGACGGAAGAATCTCTATCGCAACAACG
>JBEKHQ010000171.1:0-6250 GCA_050012195.1 Bryobacteraceae bacterium
GCTGGCTGCCGGATTCATGCCCGCCTCCATGACCGAGACCACGGCACAACTGGAAGCGTTTCATCTGAAGATCCTGCTGATCGCGATTCCCATTCACCTGATCACGTCGCTGCTGGTCGGATTGCTGTACGGCGCAAGGCTGCCCATGCTTCCCCGCCAGCCGATTTAGCTGGGCGGCTTCATCGCGCCCATGATGTGGTCCGGTCTGATCTATGGCATTCTCGGCATCGTGAATCCGGTGCTCAACCTGCGCATTAGTTGGGTGTGGTTCGTCCTCTCTCAGATGGGATTTGGAATTGTCGCGGGCATTATCGTCTCCCGCACCCAAAAAATCCGGACGTGGCAGGCCATGCCGTTCGGTCTTCGCTTGGGCATGGAATCGCCCGGCATGATGGAGAAACATCACCGAGAGGACGAAAAGTGATGAGTTGCCGCGCAATACTGCTCGCGGCGGCGCTCGCGGCCAGCATGGCTTGCGGCACACGCGAGACGCCGGTGGAATCGCCGGTGACGCGTCCGAGCAAGATCCTGGACTTCAATGTTCTTTATGCCAAGAACTGCGCCGGATGCCATGGACGGGATGGTAAAGGAGGCGCTGCGATACCGCTCGCCGATCCGGTTTACCTCGCCATCGCCGACGACGCCGCCATCACTCGCATAACGGCGGACGGAGTTCCGAGAACCTCAATGCCCGCCTTTGCACAGCACTCGGGTGGCATGTTGACCGACGATCAGATCCGCGTCATCGTCGCCGGAATCCGAGTCCACTGGGCCAAGCCGGATGCGGTGCGCGATGCGAATCCTCCACCTTATAAGGCGGAGAATCCAGGCGATGCGACGCGCGGCGCTGAAGTATACGGCACTTATTGTTCGTCCTGTCACGGCGCGGGCGGCAAGGGCGGCCAGAAAGCGAGTTCCATTGTGGACGGTTCCTATCTCACGCTCGCCAGCGATCAGGGGCTTCGCACTACGGTCATTATTGGACGGCCCGACATGGGCGCTCCCGATTGGCGGGCTAACGTGGCTGGAAAGCCGATGTCGCCCCAGGATGTCTCCGATGTCGTGGCCTGGCTCGCCGCGCAGCGGCCGGAAGGAGTGAATCGATGAGTCAATCGGATGATGTTTCCAGGCGCGGCATGTTGGGGAAGCTCGGATTGCTCTTTAACGGGGCTGTCGGAGTGATCCTGGCGGTGCCGATCGTGCGCTACCTCCTCTCTCCCGTGATTCACGAACGGAGCGCCACAGCCGAAGCCTGGCTCTCGCTCGGCTCGCTCGCTCAGTTTCCGGAAGGTCAGACGCGCCTCGCCACCTATCGGCATCCACAGGTGAATCCATCGGATGGAGAAACCGCGAATATCCCTTGCTGGGTGCGTCGCGTGGACGGAGAGAAGTTCCAGGTGTTCGCCATCAACTGCGCTCATCTGGGGTGCCCGGTTCGCTGGTTCCCGCAATCCGGCCTGTTCATGTGCCCGTGCCATGGCGGAGTTTATTATTCGGACGGCGCCCGAGCGTCCGGACCGCCGGAGCGTGGCTTGTTTGAATACAAATATAGAGTGGAGCAGGGGAATCTTCTGATCGAGACCGGCGAGATGCCCACGCCCGGCGCCACAGCGGCGAGCCTGATCAACATCTCATCCAAGAAGACTCCATGCGCTTAATCCAAAAGATCGGTGATTGGTTCGAGGAACGCCTTCAGCTCGCCCCCGCGATCCGCGAGACGATGGAGCATCCGGTCCCGCGCCGAACCGCGAGTTGGGCGTACGTTTTCGGCAGCGCCGCGCTCACCGTATTCATTCTCCAGATTGTCACCGGTATCCTTCTCGCCCTGCTTTATGTGCCCTCCGCCGGAGAAGCATGGAACAGCCTGCAAGTTCTCAATCACCAGGTGGCGCTCGGCTGGTTCATCCGCGCCTTGCACGGCTGGGGATCGAATTTCATGCTGGCGATCGTCGTTATTCACATGATCCAGGTGTTCCTCTTCGGCGCCTACAAATTTCCCAGGGAGCTGACCTGGGTGGTTGGGATTCTTCTGCTGCTTTTCACGCTCGGGATGGCTTTCACCGGCCAGGTGCTTCGATTCGATCAGGACGCGTACTGGGGATTGGGCATCGGAGCGTCCATTTCAAGTCGCGTGCCGGTTCTGGGGCCGTTCATCGTGAATCTCTTGTTGGGAGGCCCGATCATCGCGAGCGCGACGCTTTCGAGGTTCTTCGCGCTGCACGTGTTCGTGATTCCGGGATTGCTGATTGCGTTCGTCGGCCTGCATCTGCTCCTGGTGTTGAAGCTGGGAATCAACGAATGGCCGATGCCCGGACGAATTGTTCGCCGCGCGACGTATCTGAAGGAATATCACGAGCTGACACATAAAGATGGCATTCCGTTTGTGCCTGGCGCGGTGTCGAAAGACCTGTTCTTCTCGGGCTCTATCCTCTTAGCGATTGCCGCTTGCGCCTTATTGCTCGGCCCGTTCGGACCGAGCGGCCAACCGGATCCAACGATCATTCAGACCGTGCCGAAGCCCGATTACTTTTTCCTGTGGCTTTATGCGGTGTTGTCGCTGCTGCCTCCGTCGATGGAAACGCCGGCGTTGCTGATCGGGCCGGTGATCGCGCTGGGCGTGCTGTTCGCGCTGCCGTTTTTCTCCGGAGAAGGCGAGAAAAGCTGGAAGCGACGTCCCATCGCTGTTCTTACGATTCTGCTGGCGGCGGTCTCGCTCGGGACGTTCACGCATCTGTCCGGCTATGCACCCTGGAGTCCAGTGATGGATGCCTGGAGCGGCGAACCGATTCCAGCGCAATACCTGAAGGGACGCACGGCGCTCGAGCGGCAAGGGGCGCTCGTATTTCAAGTGAAGCAGTGCCACAACTGCCACGCTTTGGGCGGCGCCGGCGGAGATCGCGGGCCGGAGTTGGATCGAATCGCGGTCGAGTTGACGCCGGATCAACTCGTCCGCCAGGTGATCCAGGGCGGCGGTAACATGCCGGCCTACGGGAAGAACTTGAGCCCGGCGGAGACCACGGCGCTGGTCGCGTTTCTCGAAACGCTGCGCCCGGCGGGATCCGCGCCCGCGCGAGACGCTTCCCGCGCCGCCGAATCGGCCAAACAACCGTAGGCGCTTATGTTTTCTGAAGTCCACGGCGATCCGCCAATCTTCGTCACGGTGGCTCTGATTGCCGCGGTCCTGGTCTACTTGCGGGGCTGGTATCGGCTTCGGAGCGATCTTCCCAATGTTCTACCCAGGTGGCGGCTTGCGGCGTTTATGGGCGGCCTGTTCTCACTGTGGGTTGCCGTGGGATCGCCCCTTGCAACGCTGGACCACCAGTTGCTCACAGCCCATATGGCGCAGCATCTAATCCTGATGACGGTGGCCGCTCCATTGCTTCTGTTGGGAGCGCCGGCGATCACGCTGCTGCATGGCCTGCCGCAACGCTTCGCTGGTAGAGTTTTGGGCCCGCTTCTGCGAACCCCGGCGGTAAAAGGGTTTGGACGCGTGGTTAGTCACCCAGTGTTTTGCTGGATCGCCGCCACGGCCACGGTCATCGGTTGGCACGGCCCCGCGCTGTTCGATATGGCGATGCGCTCGGAACGGTGGCATGCTGTGGAACATGCGTGGTTTTTCGCTGCCGGCATTCTATTTTGGTGGCCCGTGGTCCAGCCCTGGCCGAGTCTCGCTAGGTGGCCTCGGTGGTCCGTCCCCTTGTACCTTTTCCTCGCTACGTTACCGTGCGACGCGCTCTCGGCATTCCTCGCTTTTTGTGGCCGCGTGGTCTACCCGCACTACCTGTCCGCGCATCGGCTCTTCGACATTTCGCCGCTCGCCGACCAGGAGTGCGCGGGCGCGCTGATGTGGGTTTGGGTAACGTTCGCGTATCTGGGACCCGCGGCCTTCGTCACAGTCCAATTGCTCTCGCCGCAGAGGCGCGCGTTCGACGTCGAGGTGGTGTGACGTCCGCGGTCAGGGCAGCTCCGTCCCGACGAATTGGTTCAGCATGACGTTGCCCTTGTACTCCATTTCCTGGTGAATCCCGATACTCGATGTGTAGTAGGCGTGCACAGTAGCGCGTTTTAGCTCTACGAAAAACTTCTCCGCGGGACTCTTCGGTTCATCCTCATTTTGAGCCATGCGCCCGACCACAGCTTCGCGCTCGGCCGGAGAGCTATCTAGAAACGCCTTCCCGTGCATCTGATGGCTGGCCTGACTCACCAGTTCGACACCCTTGCGCCACAACTCCTTCTTCTCCGTGTCCAGCGATTCGGCGAAACGCGCATCAATATAAGCCGCGACTCCCGCTGCGCGCGCGCCCGGTGAGTGATCGTCGGTCGGAATAACGATTTCAGTCAACTCATCGACGATGGCGAATTCTTGCGGCGTGAAGAATCGCTGCGGCTCCTGCGCGACGCCGAACTTGGCCGCGTAAGCCGTAGCGGCCGCGATCTTGAACAATTCCCGTCGTTCGATATCGCTCGACATTTCAAACCTCCCCTTTTCGCACCTGATCGGCCAGGTGGTCGCAAGACCGCCAGCACAGCGCCATGATGGTCCAAGTCGGATTCTGGCAGGACGCGCTCACGTGGCTGCTGCCGTCCACCACCAGCAGATTGGGCACGTCGTGCGATTGCTGAAACTGGTTCAGCACCGACGTCCTTGGATCGCTGCCCATGCGCGCGGTCCCCAGCTCGTGAATCGACCAGCCTTCCGTAAGGATCTCGCGGTCGACGCCGACGATCTCGATCCCCGCCGTTTCAAACATCTCGCGCGCGGAGTCCGCCATGTCGGCCGCCATTTTCTTCTCGTTGTCGCTGAAGTGGTAGTGGAAACGCAGCACCGGGATGCCCCAGCGGTCTTTCACGTTGGGGTCGATGTCCATGTAGTTTTCGTAGCGCGGCAGCACCTCGCCGAACGCGCCCATGCTGATGAACGCGCCGGCGTAATCCCGCACCTTCTTCTTATACGCCGCCCCGAACCCGGGCGTGGAATCCGCGTGTCCCGGAAACATGTGCGTTCCGCTATCGCCCTCGAAGCCGTAACCGCGGATGAAGTTCGATTGGCGCTCGGCCAAGTTGCGAAAGCGCGGGACGTAGAAGCCGGCGGGGCGGCCGTCGTCTAGCGTGCGCGGCTTGCCTACCAGTTCCTTCACCAGGCCCGTGACGGAAGGCCCCATGACGTGCTCGCAGAAATTGTGGCCGACGTGGCCGCTCGAATTGCCGATGCCGTTCGGATGCATGCGCGATTTGGAAAGCAGCATCAGGCGCGCGGATTCGAGAGTCGAAGCGCCCAGTATCACCACCTTCGCCTTAGCCTCGTAACTCTTGCCTGTCCGGGAATCGACGAACGCGACGCCACGCGCTTTGCCGGTGTTCTGGTCGACCAGCACTTCGTGAACGGTGGAGTTCGTGCGCAGCGTCAGGTTGCCGGTGTCCATGGCCGGATAAATCAGGCCGGTCGGCGAATCGAAAGCGGCGTGTATGTCGCATCCGCCGGTGTGCCGGTCGCACGCGCCGCGCCCAAAACATCGGCTGCGGTATTTGTTGTGCTTCAGGCCGTCGGTGGTCACTCCGGCGCGATACGGCGTCAGAACGCGGCCCATTCCCGCCAGGCTCTCGCGTAGTTTCACTTCGGCCGAGTTGAGGCGCGTGGATCGTTGGAAGAGGCTATCGGGCAAATATGGAAGGTTCTCTTTGTGGCCAGCGATGCCGAGGTAGAGATCGACCTTGTCGTAGTAGGGCGCGATGTCGGCGTAGGAAATGGGCCAGTCCTCGCCGTAGCCGTCGCGAGAGGCGGCTTTGAAATCGTAATCGGACAGCCGCAGCGCCAGGCGCCCCCAGATGTTGGTCTTGCCGCCCAGGCAGCGCGCGCGCACCCAGGCGTACTCGGTGCCGGTATAGGGGTTGTCCTTCTCATCGACCACGATGTTCTTGGCGTAATCCGATCCGGTGCCGTCCTCGACGTAGGAATAAACGTGTTTGTAAGGCGATCCCTTGGCGTAGGGCGGCTTGCGGATGGTGTATTCGCGGCCTGAGAGGGCGTGCGAATCGGGCGGCATGTCACCGCGGCGTGGGTGGTCGTAGGGCCACTCCATGGATTTCAATTCCTGGTTGATATTGAGTTTCCTGCCGGCTTCGAGGAGCAGGACTTGCATGCCGTGCGAGGTCAGCACATGCGCGGCCATGCCGCCGGCTGCGCCGGAACCCACTACGATGGCATCGTAGGTTTTCTGGAGATCAACTTCGTCGGATTTATCCGCGGGTA
>JBEKHQ010000172.1:0-6223 GCA_050012195.1 Bryobacteraceae bacterium
TAGATGTCGGCCTTGATCCTGCGAAACATCGATTGGACCACGTAGCCCTTACCCTGCCGCCGCTCGAAGAAGACGCCCGCTCCGGCCTCCTGCGCAAACTGCGCCGTGTTATCGGACGAGTTGTTGTCGAACACGCAGATCTCCGCGCCGGGCAACGCCGCACGAAATTGGCGCACGACATCGCCGATGGTCAGCTCTTCGTTATAGCAGGGGATCAGAATCGCGACGCCCGAGCCCGCGGGATCGCGGCTGAGCAAGTCGAGCGGCCTGGCCGGGGCCTCAGGCACGAGCGCGCCCCCGTTCCCACAGTCCAATCGCGCAGATTCCGATCATACCCACGAACGTCAGGATGCTTCCCGCCACCACCGAGCGGGGCCGGTACCACATGCGGATTCGGTGCTGGCCTTGCGAGACAACTACGCCGCGCAATGCGCCATACACCTCGCGGATCTCGGACGGTACGCCATCGATTGTAACCTTCCAACCTGGAAAGTAGGTGTCGCTGATGACGACCATCCCGTCACATGCCAGCTTCGCATCCAGCGTGAGCGATTGGGAACTGTGGCCGGTGAAGCTAACGCTGTCGAGGTTGGGATCGCAGGACGCGAGCTTCGGAAGCGGCGCCGCAATGGGGGCCGTCCGCCTGAGGTCGAAATTCGCTTGTTGAATATAGTAGTTCGACTCGCCCATGTTCTTCACCGCAACCGCCTGGTGTACCGTCCAGGCGCGCGGAAAGGCTTGCGCGTTTCGAAACACCTTGAGCCCGCTGCTCCCCTCGAAAACCTGTTCCTCGGCCGCATTCGCCGGCTTTTTCCCGACGTAGTAGGCCACGCCCAGCAGCATCTTGTCACGGTCCGAGGACCAATCCAGACCGAACACATGCGCGGGAACACTCGCCACCAAGCCCTGAAGCAGATCGATGCCATACCAGTCGCCGAAATCCCCGGGAATCTCGTTGTCATCCGCGTCGATTCGGAAAGGCCCCGGCTGTTGCTTGAGAAACCCGGCGATGTCCTCGTTGCTGGTGTACTTCTCAGGATAACTCGCGCCGTCCCTGTTCCCGCGAAATGCGTACCCCGAATCGTTGCCCAGTTCGATCAGTAGCAGCAACGTAACTGCTGCGATGGCGTGTCCGCGCGTCAGCCGCCCCTTGAGGAACGAGTACAACACGCCAGCCAGCAGAATCGCGAAGAAAGCGGTCAGGCCCAAGCGGTCATCGAATTCGAAATTCAGTTTGGCCGCCAGAACGGTTTGGAAGAAAAGCCCCCAGACCACGAATCCAAACACGCCGCAGCCGATAGCGATCCGTAACTTCCAAGGCGATCTGGTCTCCGCCGAAAAATAATAGTCGACGCCCAAGGCGATCAGAACCATGAGTCCCACATGAAATATGTACACCAGCGTCGACGGTACGCGCGCTTTGTCCATGAGCGGCGCCACGGAATAGAGAATTCCGTGAAAGATGTTGTGATACCCGAGCGCCAACAGCAGTCCCGCCAGAGCGATCGTGGTGAAGATGCGCGCCGCTCGCTCGCGTCCGGATAGCGCGAATCCCGCCAGCGCCAGCGCGAAGGCGACCACGCCCACGAACGGATCGGCGTGTTTGTTCAAGCCCGGAATGAATATGGCGAGCAGGGACGAGCCCGGCATCGAGTATTCCGCATGCACGCTGTACGGCACTTTCTGATCCCAGGCCAGCGGATTCGGCGTACCCGACCAGCGCAGAGCCAGTTTCCCGTACTCGTAAGTGGGTAGCGTTTGGAGCGCGCTCACCAAAAACATCGCGATGAAAGCGATGCCCGCCAGCCGCAGGATTTTCCAGTTCGCGCGTCTCTCTTGGAACGAAAAGAACAGCCATAGGAACGCCGTCAGTAACGTGACGTAAATAGGAATTTGATGATGGCCGCTGAGCCACGCGATTCCGAGAAAACCTCCAGAAAGCGCCGCGCTAAAGAACGGAGACCGGCCGCGAACCGCGCGCAATAGGAACAACAATACCAGCGGCGTCCACACCGCGCCGTTCACCATCTGCGGCCAGTCGGTGGTCCCGATGAATCCGGCGAATCCGAACACGCAGCCAGCGATCAGCGAGGCCGAGCGCGACCGCCCCAGATCGCGGCAAAGCGCGTAACAGAAGAACACGGCCATGAAGTGAATCGCGATGAAATACCAGTTCAAAACTCCAGGCATGATCAGCCCGTGCCGCAACGGCGACAGGAACAGGAGCCAGTTCAATGGATACGCGCCGCCCGGTTGTGCCTGAGCGAGGAGCGGTTGGCCCAGCCAGGCGTAAGGATCCCAAAGCGGCGCTCGCCCGCTGTGCCATTCGCGAGCTTCCATCTGGAACCACGGCAGCACTTGATACGGGACGTCGCCGCCCGTACCGAACCAGTTGTACTGGTTGGTCAGAGCGAGTTTCCAATAGAATCCCACGGTGATCAGCAGCATCAATGCCGCCATCGCGACCCGAGAAGCGGCCGTATTTCGCGCCGTGCGCACTGTTTCGGATTCCTCCAAATTGCTTTTCATGATCCAAACGCGAACTTGTGCCAGTATGCCTCATTCGAAGGCGTCAGGTAATCCGAACGTCACAATCGGAACTGGCGGCTTGAAACCTCCGGCAACTATAGTAGTTTGAGGGTACCGTCGTGAATCAGCCGGCCGCCGACAAACTTCGAGTAGTTCTCTCGCAATCGCGCTGGAATGAAGCGATCGCGCTCATGGAAAGCGCGGACCCCGACGATGTCGCCGACCTGATGATGGAGCTTCCGTTCGAGCAGCAACAGGAGTTGTTTCGCGCGTTCCCCATCGACCTCGCCGCCAAGCTGGTCCCTGTCTTTCCTTATTACCACGCTTACGTTTTACTGCATTCCCGGCCGGTGTCCGACATCGCCGGCATCGTGAACCGGATGCATCCCGGCGAGCGCATGCGCTTCTTCGACGAGCTTCCGCAAGAAACCTGGCAGAGCCTGATGGACGAGCTGGCGGAAGCGCAACCCGATCACGACCCCGCGCCGTCCGACGCCGCGGTAGCCGTCGAAATACCTCCCGCCGCGCCGGCCGTGGTCGTCGAGCCGATCGTCGAAGCCCGCAAGGTTGAAAAGAACTTCGAGCGTCCCGATGGCGGCCAGGTTCAGGTGATCGCTCCCCTCGACCTGTCCGTCGAGCCGGACGCGATTCTCGCCTTGCTGGGACCATCCGGTTGCGGCAAATCGACGCTGTTGCGCATTTTGTCCGGGCTGGCGCCCGCCTCCGGGGGCGAGGTGCTTTGGCACGGCAAACCGCTGGCCGAATCGAAACCGAACGCGGCCATCGTCTTTCAGAGTTTCGCGCTTTTTCCATGGCTCACCGTGCTGGAAAACGTCGAAGCGCCGCTGCTGGCCCGTGGCATGACGCACCCCGAGCGGCACCGGCGCGCGATCCAAACCCTCGACACGGTCGGCCTGAAGGGATTTGAAAACGCCTATCCGAAAGAACTCTCGGGCGGTATGAAACAGCGCGTCGGTTTCGCGCGCGCCCTCGCGGTGGAACCGGAAATCCTGTTCATGGACGAACCGTTTTCCGCGCTGGATGTTCTCACGGCGGAGAACCTGCGCGGCGAACTGATGGAGCTCTGGCTCGAGAAAAAAATGCCGATCCGCAGTATATTTCTGGTGACACACAACATCGAAGAAGCGGTTCTTCTCGCCGACCGGGTCATCGTTTTGGGACGGAACCCCGCCCGCATCCGCGCGGATTTTGAAGTCCCGCTGCCTCAGCCCAGAGAGCGCAATTCAGCCGAATTCCTGTTGTACGTCGACTACATCTACAAACTGATGACGGAGCCCGAGAGCGAGGCCGAGCCGCCGTCCCCCGCCGCCCGCGCGGCCAAGAAGCAGTATCCGATGCTGCCGCACGCCCGGCCCGGCGGCATCGCGGGATTGCTGGAACTGCTCAACGACCGCGGCGGCAAGGAGGATCTATACCATGTCGCCGAAGAGCTCCGCATGGAAGTGGACGATCTGTTGCCGATCGTGGAAGCCGCCACGCTGCTCGGCTTCGCCCGTTTGTCCAAGGGCGATCTGGAGATCACTCCGCCCGGAAAGAAGTTCGCCGAAGGCGACATCGCGCTGCGCAAGAATCTGTTTCGCGACGCCATGCTGGCGGGCGCTCCGCTGCTCCAGCAGATGAGCAGCGCTTTAGCCACCAAGAAAGACCACAGCATGCCGCTCGAATTCTTCCGCGATATTCTCGACGAACACTTCGGCGCGGATGAAACCCAGCGGCAGATCGACACCGCCCTCGATTGGGGCCGCTACGGCGACCTCTTGCGTTACGATTCGGAAAGCGACCGGCTGGTCTTGCAGCAGGCGGATAGCGCCGCCCAGACTCATGAGGACGCGTGGCGTCACTAACCGTTGGACCCTCCGGGAAGACGCCCGCCGAAGCGGCCCCCTGGGGGCTTCGCGCCACGCCCGGATCGCTGCTCCGCGACGCGCCCATCATCCTCGCCGGGCTGGCGCTGTTCTACGGCCTGCTTTCGCTCGCCCACTATTGGGCCGGTCCTGTTTCGACCCAGCCTGCGCTCGACCTCCATCCATCCGCGTTGCCCAAGTACGCTTTCTACTCCATGGCGCGCATCACGGTCGCTTATGCTTTGAGCTTTGTGTTCACGCTCTGTTACGCCTACGCCGCCGCGCATAACGCCAAAGCGGAGCGAATCCTGATTCCGCTTCTCGATACTCTCCAATCCATCCCGGTGCTCAGCTTTCTACCCGGCGTGATGCTGGCGATGGTGACGCTGTTTCCCACCAAACAATTGGGCGTCGAGCTCGGCTCCATTCTTCTCATTCTTACCGGCCAGGTCTGGAACATGACCTTCAGCGTCTATTCGTCCATCAAAAGCATCCCCCGCGAGATGCTGGAAGCGGCGCAAATCTATCGGCTGAGCTGGTGGCAAAGGTTGGTGCAGCTCGAGCTGCCTTATTCCGCGATCGGCCTGGTGTGGAATTCCATGATGTCGGTGGCCGGCGCCTGGTTCTTTCTCATGGCCTGCGAGATGTTCGTGCTGGGCAAGCGCGACCTGCGCCTGCCCGGGCTCGGCTCCTATCTTCAAACTGCGTCGAACGCGGGCGATACGCGCGCCATCGTGTGGGGACTGGCCGTCATGATCCTGGTCATCGTCCTGACGGACCAACTGATCTGGCGGCCGATCATTGCCTGGGGCGAAAAATTCAAAATGGAGCAGGTGGAAGCCTCGCAGACGCCGCACTCGTGGGTTCTGGAGCTGCTGCGCCGTTCGAGAGTGGTGTCGGGAGTCACCCGCATCTCCGTCGCGCCCGCTCGCGAAGCGTTGGGCTTGCATTTCGCTCGACAAGCCGCCGGTTCACAAAGGCGCTCGGATGCTCCTGTTAGGCGATGGGCCACGCGAGCGCTCTTGGCGGCTGTTGTGGCGGGCTTGATCTTCGCCGTCGTCAGAATGGGCCTCACGCTGCTGACGCTCCGGCGTCCGGAATTGGCAAGCATCTTCCTGGGAGCCGGCGCCACTTTCCTGCGCGTGGAGCTGACGCTCTTGCTCGCGGGACTTTGGACCGTACCCGTCGGAGTTATCATCGGGCTCCAACCCAGGCTCTCGGCCATCGTTCAACCCATCGCGCAGATCGCGGCTTCCGTTCCCGCCACTGCCTTGTTCCCGATCGTGCTGCTCTTTCTGATCCGCATCGGCGGCGGACTCGGCCTCGGCTCCATCGTCCTGTTGTTGCTGGGGACGCAGTGGTACATCCTCTTCAACGTGATCGCCGGAGCCAGCGCGATACCGACGGATCTCAGAGAAGTGTGCGATATATTCGGCATAAACAAATTTGAACGCTGGCGTAAGCTGCTGCTTCCGGCCATCTTCCCCTACTTAGTCACCGGTTTCGTCACCGCGTCGGGCGGGGCTTGGAACGCCAGCATCGTCGCCGAGTACGTGCACTTTCAAGGACGGACTCTGTCCACCACCGGTCTGGGCGCCGTCATCAGCAGCGCCACCGACAGCGGAAATCTGGCCGTTCTCTTAGGCGCCACCGTGGTGATGGCCGCCATGGTGGTGACGTTCAATCGGCTAGTGTGGCGTCGTCTCTACGGACTGTCGTCCACCCGATTCAAGCTGGAAACCTAGCAGGCTGCGGAAAAATCCCTCATAGCGGATACCTTGAAACAAGAGTTGCCGTCTCTGTATTATGCGAGGCGACGACAAGCAGCA